>NZ_CP044545.1:3637500-3934149 GCF_008935075.1 Pradoshia sp. D12
TGGTCATCAATTCCGTAAATGCAACAACATACGGGTCAATTCCTTCCGGTAATTCGACAATGCGGTCCCGTCCCATAAAGACATAATCCTGCATGAATCCATCATAGCCACTTGAACGGAATTTGCTGGAACGCAAGTAGTTCTCACCAATTACTTCATCTTTCTCTGTCGGTGTGTTAGGTATCATAACGACCATTGTACCATTCTTAATTTCACCCTTAGGATCGTAGACGACCTTACCTATAGCTTCGTGGATTAAAGCCATTGGCAGCTTTTTCGCCATTGCTTCTTTCCCTCGAGATCCAGTATAGTATCGTTGGTCAGCAGCACAAATAGATAGATGCGTTGGTCTAACTACAACAAAATCTTCATGGTACTGTAGTGAACGATCATTATAAGCTACTTCAAATTGCCTAGGAGATACAAGTCTATATACCTGATTAATCATTGTTTATTCGCCCCTGTATAATAGCATTCGCCACTTTCAAGTCATAAGGCGTTGTGACTTTAATATTAAAAACCTCACCACGAACAAGTTTAACTTTTTCTCCTTTTAACGCACAAATTTTACATGCATCTGTTAGGATTTCTTTTTGTTCTTCAGTCAAGGAGTTGTAATGAGTTATTAATGTCTTAATGTTAAAACTTTGGGGAGTTTGCCCTTGGTACATAGTATCCCGTACAGGAATATCAGAAATGACTTCTCCATCCTCTGATTGGATAATAGTATCAATTGCCTCAATTACAGTGTCTACCGCGCCATATTTTATACTCATATCAATATTCTCTTCAATTATTCGATGAGTTAAGAATGGTCTTACTGAGTCATGTGTAACAATAACATCATCATCATTAATTCCTACAGTACGTTCTAAATAACGAATTCCGCTCATAATTGAATCATTTCGGTCTTTTCCACCCTCAACTACTATGAGACGATCATTTATTCCTATGAACTTTTTGATAATATCCTTTGTATGATTAATCCATTCTTTAGGAGTTACCACCAAAATTTTGTCGAATCTGTCATTCAATATAAACTTTTCAATAGTATGAATAATAATTGGCTTTTTATTTAGCGGTAAATATTGTTTAGGCATATTGGTATTTCCCATACGTGTACCTTTGCCACCCGCAAGAATTTCTGCATAAATCATCTTATATACCTACCTCTTTTCTTTTGTAATTGAAATTACCTAATATATTTAAAAAGATAGCATGCTCAAGCATTAAAAAAACTAGAAAATTCCATGTAAAACTATACACTCTTTTATAAATCATTTCAAGTTAGCGTGAGTTTCATCATTTTATAATACATATAATAATCTAAGAAAAGCCTGCAAACACATTAATTAATATTTGCAGGCCTCCAATTAATTATTGTTTTCTTCTAGTTTAATCAATTCGTCATATAATCTTTTCACATGATTTCCTCTATCGACAAAAAAGTTTTCCATTCTTTTTTGATACTTATCTTCAGAACGGTAACCAGATTTAACAATTTTAGTTATTTCTTCAACTAAATCTCTTTCATCAGTGACAAGATTTCCAAAACCATCTTCAAATTTCAGATCAAGTTTTCTATAGGTGTGGTTACCACTTTTGAAAAAGTCTAAATCGGGAACAAAATAAATGATTGGTCGGTTTAATAAGGCAAAATCAAAAACAAATGACGAGAAATCTGTTATAAAAATTTTATATTCATCCAAATTAACTGAATCCTCTTTGATTCTAATTAAATCCCCTGATGGAAGTTCAAACATATCGCTTACACTCTTAAAAATAGGATGCAAATTAAAATCTAATTTTATATTATATTCTTTCAATATCTTTTGTAATTCTTCTGATTTAAGCAAACCATTGATTCGTTTAAAATACTGTGATTTTTCAAAACTATTTCTATCCACTATCCATCTATTGTCTACATGCGCTGCTATTAGGGAGTTTCTCCAAGTGGGTGCAAATAAAATTTTATTTTCAGATGGAATATCATTTTTAATATAGTCCAATCTTGGCATACCAGTTAATATAATATCTTCATCTTTATAGTTATAATTCGTAATTAAATTATTTTTTTCAAATTCACTGGATACCACAAACTTATCAATCCGACTTCTCTCTTTTGAATAAATCCAAGGAGTATGTGCATGTAAAATACCATGTTGTAAATAAATAAGTTTATAATTGAGCATATCACTGAAATTATTTAAGCCTTTAATAGTAAAAGGACAGTATTCATTAAATCCCTGGAATGATGTTAGAATCTGAGTAGAATTAATAAACAGATATTTATGTTTTGCTGAGCCATATTGTATTAACGATTTACTTTCTTCTTCAGTAAAGTATTTCAAAATATCCTGTTTGTCTCCATCAAACACATAATACCTATCAATACCATCCGCTTGCTGTATATCATGTTTGAATTGATAATACGCATTATCGATTACGCCATTCCTGTCATTATATAGCCAAATAGGGTTCTTTACTTCTTTATCCATCAATCTAATTAGAGCTAACTTTTTATTCTTCTTATAGTAGCGTATTAGTGTTTTTGTCTTTAATTTTTTCTTTTCCTTTTTTGTGAGTCTTGTTACAACAAATTCCTTATTTTTACCGTCGAATCTAATTCGATAGTCATTTTTTATTATATCGTAATTTTTCAAATACTTATTAAATATAACATTGTCCATAAAATAATATTTGGATTTATACTCGTACTCGCCTGCACTAACATAAAACTTTATTGTCTCTTCGTCCTGGATATCTTTTAATTTCAAAGTATAATCAAAAGCCAAGAATCTATTAGTACGCATCCTTGTTTTATAATAACCAAAATTCGATAGATAGAGTTTAAGAGGAGTTTTTTCATCATTTATTTCTATATACAATTTAATATCAGTAAAATCTAATATAGGCGCTTTTACAAATCCCGAAATAATTAATTCTTCATTCCTGACATTAAAATTCGTCATAGCAATTTCGAATTCAGTTTGTTTAAGCAAAAGTTGACTGTTTCGATACAAGTATATACCTTTGCTATCATATTTTATATCGACAGGTTGCTCCTTATATTTCAAAAAATAATATTTATGGAATATATCCATATGTTTTTGAGACAATATAACTTTATCATCCATTTTCTTAATAATACTCTTAAATCTGGAAAGCCACTCTTCCTTTTCATCACCCTCTAGATGATCTGGAAATAGAGCTCCTCCTTTAAAGCGCCAATTCATCTCATACAAAACATTACTTTGCACATAAGGATGCGGTTCAGAATTAATTTGATGCTTTTCAAACATTCTTTCGTAGTACTCCAATAACATAGAAGCAGAATTAACAGGGTTTGTAAATCTTCCCACCGCTGATCCAGCTATCTTTCTATATAGATAACTTCCCTTAGAACAAATACCAAGCTTACCTTTTCTCATTATATAGCTTGTGTTAAAAGTTGCATCCTCAGCATATTTAAGATCGGTATCAAATAAGATTGGATTAGGATTTAGATTTTTCACACAGACATTCATTGTTGTTTGATTTAAGTATGGATGAACAAACACATCATATACTCCTGAAACCTTATAATTGCTTGTTCTCGCATGTTTCTTTATTTCTCCATCCACTAATAAATAAAGTGGATAAGCTACAATATCAACATGCTCTTCATTTTGCTCAAAGAACTCAAACACGGAAAGAATCGTATCTTCTTTCAGTAAATCATCTGAGTCCAAGAAGAAAATATACTTACCTGATGAATGTTGTATACCGTTATTTCTAGCTACTGACACTCCGCTATTTATTTGGCTTAGAAAAGTAACATTATTGTATTGTTCATTATATAAAGAACATATATCGGCACTCTTATCAGATGATCCATCATCTACCAATATTATTTCAATATTTAAATCACCTTTTTGATTCAACACAGATAATATAGATTCTTCAAGATATTCTTCAGCATTGTATACAGGTATTACAACACTCACATCGTACTTGTACATCTGTTTCACTCCATTGTCCAAAATGTTGTCAATTTCCTACAGCTACTTAAACATTCAATTATAATATTTATCAACTCAGCTTTAAGCTGAGTATATCCTTCATCATTATGTCAGGTTATACAATTCTAATCAACTATACAAAGATAATGCCAATGAATATAACAGGATTCTTTATAATCCTTGAAAATTTTCTTGTATTTTTTATATTCACCTGTATTTTCTCCCATAACATCCCCAATATATATATAAATATTCACTTACTGGAACACTTAATATCAGGTTCACACCCCCTCATAGTAAAAGGTTTAATTTATTTTCAATTAGCAAATGTGTGTTTTATAGGATAATTCTCTGTAATAATTGTGCTCTATTTCAGCCATGAAAATAGCTGTCAACTTTGTCGACAGCTTGAGGTCGTTATTAATAAGCCCTTTACATGTTAATATAATTCTCGAATAATATGTTTTTTTGATACCCAGCCTTGCTTTCCATTGGATAAAATCACTTTGTACCAATTACCACTACTAACCGGATTTTTTTTCGAGTCAATTGCTAGCTCAACATATTGATATTTTTTTAATTTCACAATTGGTGTTTTCATAGTATTCGGTGTTGGCATTATATTTAGCAAATCGACATCTACTCTTGCCAGGTTTTTTACCGAAAAATATTTGTTATAAGCACTTAAACTATAATTATTCGTATTATAAACTTTCCCTTTAAATATAACGGTTAATTGATAATCATTAGACTTCTCTATAAGGTTAAAACTTTCACCCTTCTTTATTACAGCTTGTGCTTGTTTATTTGATATTTTAATAGCGGTTTTAGCAATTGCATAGGTGTTTTTAGAAAAAATATCTTTGCCAGAAGGATAATTCGGTCTAGAGTATACCGTTGTGTTAGGGTTGCTGTTTTTACCTTCTTCATTTTCATAAGATAATATCTTATTCATATGGGCAGCTATTTTCTCCCCCCACTTAGAATCACTTGCATAGTAGAAATTCATTCCCTCACTTAAATCATCCACACGATTTCCCACGACATTTTTAATCGTATATCCCAAATAGGCCCCGTTATATTTCCAGTTTTCTTCATTTAAGTATGTAGCTTTCATTTCCCTGGCTATATATTTGATATTCTCATCAATTGAACTGAATTTCACAGAACCGATAAAGGGTGTAATATCATAGGACCCAAAACCAAACAAGTTATTTTTCCCATTCGAAATAGCAGATTTACCAAACCCGCTTTCATGTATAGCATGGGCTGCCAAATATAAAGCATTTACTCCATATATATTTGCGGCATTGATAAAGATCTGGCCTTTTCCATATAGCACACTATTACCCTTTGTGGCACCTTTTGACGAAATATAATTATTAATTTGTTCGGCTGTTACGGATGACTTCTTTCTTAAGTCCAGAAAGAGATATGGATTTTGTTTTTTTTCAAAATTTTTAAGGAGATTCAAGTTATCTTCGTCTATTAAATACTCACCAGAAACATACCCTGTTTTTCCCTTATAGTTAATCTCATACCAACCATTATTCGTTTTGTAACTTGTTTTGGTGCTAGTTCTGTTTGGTAGTTTTCCAAGAGATTCAGAAGAAGCCGTATCTGATTGTCGATAATTCAAGTCCTGTGTGATCGTTGTAATGACTCTAGGTGATATTGCCTGACCAATTGGTTTTTTAATTTCGCTAACTTTTGAGAAGTTAGAAATATCAATATACCCTGTTTTTCCTGCATAAGATGTTTTATACCAATTACCTATTCTTGATACAGCTATAACTTGTTTGCCTTTTGGAATTGGAGATAATACACCATGTACAGACCCAGTCAATTTATATAGAGAAGTAGCCGATTTCGCTTGATAAATCGTTTTGCTGATATTTACCTCATTAATCTTACTAACATTCTTTGAGAATATGAAATAGTTTTTCCCTTTATAAGATACTCGGTACCATGTTTCTCCTTTGCTATTGACCACCTTCTGAGTGGAAGCAAAAATATTATTAACTGCTATAGTGTAACTTCTTGCTTTTTTTGTATCAGGTGTTGTATGGAGGTTACTAGCTTTTTTAAAGGAATAATAGGTAGTATTGGTACTCTTATAGCTATAATATTCCTTTAAATAAAATCCACTTACCCATCCATTTTTATTACCATATTTTATTTTGTACCAATCACCAGACTTAGCGGTAGCACTTACAATTTTCCCTTTCGGAATAGTAGTAACAACCTTACCTACAGAAGATGCTGAAGTTCTCATATTTAAGCCAGCAGTTGTCTGATATTTCGTAGTAACTATATTTATTGTCTTAACAGGATTAGTTGGAGTTTTCACTTTGGCAGTTACTTTTTTTACATATTTAGAACTTAAATAACCCGTTTTTGTCCCATATTTCACTTTATACCATGTTCCGCTTTTAGAAAGGTAACTCACCGTTTTCCCTTTAGGTATAGTAGCAAGAATCTTACCCTTAATGGATGCCTTGGAACGTAAATTCAAATTAGATGTTGTTTGATAGGTAACGACGGTTTTAGTAGATGCCGCAGCCTGCTTAGCGACTGATATTTTTTTTAAATAACTCGAACTTATATAGCCTGTTTTAGTACCGTATTTAACCTTATACCATTTACCGCTCCTTGAGATATATGTTACTTGTTTTCCTTTTGAAATAGTTAAAACAACAGCTTTTTTTGTGCTCGCACCAGTTCGCATGTTTACGTTTTCTGTAGTTTGATAATAAGTCACTGCAGCCGCCTCAGTAAGATTAGATTCAAATTGATAAAACGAGGCTAATCCACTCATCAATAAAATCACTGTTGCCAATAAAGATGACTTTACTGCTAAACTCGTTTTCTTTAGTTCGTTCATTTATTATAGTTCATCCTTTCCTTTTTAAGGATTAATTAAATCCCGTGACAAAGGTATAAAGTTCTGTTTTATATAATATCGACATTCTATTTCAATAGTTTAGAATAAAAAAAGAAGTAATAATCAGAAGCTAATTCCATAAGTAACGGTTTCTGATTATTACTTTCAGATGGTTTTCCCGCTCTCTTTTTACCGTTGACCGGAACAACCCCACCCTGCAATTGAATCATAAAACATTGTTCCAACCAATATTAAATAGATTAGTGTTAGTATTTATTATGAGCTTTATAAATTCGAACTTCATAATATGTGATGGTCACTTTTAAATGGTTAAATAAAAACTATAAAGGTATACAAGCTCCAAAAATCAGTCATATAACTAAGGAATTTCCTTTTTAATCTTTAATAAAGTAAAATATAGAAAGAATTATTTTAAGAAGGGCAGACTAGAGGAACATGAAGAACAATGTTGTTTATATAGAGGGAATACCTTTTTATTCATCGACCATGGAAGATTTTGTCCATAACGAGATTAAAAAAAGAATTGATGCAGAGGATAAAACCTTTATCGTTACTGCTAATCCAGAGATTGTCGAATATGCACGCAACCATCATGATTACCGCAATCTCATTATGCAGGCTGACTATATCACACCGGATGGAGTTGGCATTATTATAGCTTCAAAAATTCTCAATAAACCATTAAAAGAGAGAATAACTGGCTATGATATGATGCTTGAATTTTTAAAAATGAATACAACGCGGCCATTACGCATATATATGCTTGGAGCTGAAGCTGAAGTAATCAAAAATTGTGCTGAAAAAATCAAAGCATCCTACCCCAATGTTGAACTGGTTGGATACCATCATGGTTTTATCGATATAGATGATAGTCAATTTGCCGAGAAAATTAGTGCATTAGAACCTGATCTCGTTCTACTTGGCATGGGTTTTCCACGTCAGGAAAACTGGATTACCAAACATTATGATAAGTTTAACAAGGGGGTTTTCATTGGTATTGGCGGCAGCTTTGATGTTTTTTCCGGCAAGCTGAAAAGAGCACCCGAATTTTGGATTAAGCTAAATCTCGAATGGCTGTATAGATTGCTAAAGCAGCCAAGTCGTTGGAAACGGATGCTGGTTCTTCCCTTATTTCTTCTAAGAGTTTTAAAACATAAATTGCTTAAATGAGCTGAAAGGAAATCTTTTCTCTTTCAGCTCATTTTGTTAATTTTTCACATCCCTCTATCCTAGTTCTATAGAGTTAAACTAAAAATAGATATTTATAAGTTACATATTTTGTAAGAACACTGGGGAAAAATCAATTTTTAGTAGAGGTTTTGACATAAACCGTATATAATTGATAGTTGAGGTAGATATATTTATACAACTATTTCAATCTACTATTATATTTACTGCAATTTGGTTTAAAAATAATCATATTGGGTATTTATATTCAGACTTATAAGATAGAGGGTGGACAATTTGTTAATTGCAGCTTTTTTAGTTGCCATATGCCTAACCATACTCATCACCCCATTTGTAATTAAATTAGCGCATAAAATAGGAGCAACCGATGCTCCCAATAATAGAAAAGTGCACAAAAAAGTGATGCCAAGCATGGGAGGATTAGCAATTTTCCTCAGCTTTATTATAACGCTTCCGATTTTTTCACCGGAAATTGCCCGTTCAGACACATTTTCAGCCATGTTTTTTGGTGCAGCCGTCATCTTAATTCTTGGTATATTTGATGACAAATATGAATTGGATGCAAAAGTGAAGTTAATCGGGCAAATTGCTGCCGCTTTAATTATTGTTATTGTCGGCGATATCCAGGTTAACTATATTAATACACCGTTTGGGGAAACGATTGAATTTGGATTTATGGCGATCCCAATCACCGTTATTTGGATTGTGGGCATTACAAATGCTATTAACCTAATTGACGGATTGGATGGATTGGCAGCAGGTGTTTCAACAATAGCTTTATTAACCATCTCCGCGATGGCGGTATTTAGAATTGGCGATATATTCGTTGCCATGATTGCTTTGATTCTTGCTGGAAGTACATTAGGATTCTTGAAATTCAATTTCTTCCCAGCCAAAATATTCATGGGCGATACAGGAGCTATGTTCCTTGGATTCATGATATCCGTACTATCCCTGTTAGGATTTAAAAATATTACGGTAATTTCCTTAATCATACCGATTATAATATTAGGTGTACCAATTTCTGATACGTTCTTTGCAATGGTACGGAGGTTCCTGCAGAAGAAACCATTACATGCACCGGATAAGTCTCATTTGCATCACTGCTTATTGCGATTAGGCTATTCCCACAGAACCACTGTACTGATGATTTATGCAATGGCTGCTGTCTTTGGACTGGCTGCTTTCATCTTTAGTATGGCCACACTATGGGGCGGAATATTCTTCAGTTTTATTCTGCTTATAGCACTTGAATTGATGGTTGAACGAATTGGCCTTCTTGGCGAAAATCATAAACCTTTGCACAAACTTTTAGCATTACGTTCAGCTGATTCAAAAGAAAGATTTTAATAATAATTGTTATAGCTGCCATAAAAATATATGGCAGCTTTTTAATGAGATTTTAATTATTGGACCTGGAAACTGTCGCTTCCTCTTCATTTCATTAATGCACATTAAAAATACCATACGCTTGCTATTCTTTTGAGCTTGCGCATAATGAATACAGTCTTGTACCTACCAATATCTCTTTAAATGCTAAAAACCCCTAATTCTATTTAAGAATTAGGGGTTGATGTTTATTAATCTTTATTCAACTATAACTGAATCATTAGGAATGGAATCTGTTTCCGCATCCTTTTTATAATCAAGATGAGCTTGGAGCTCCTGTTTAATATTTTCCAGGGATTGCTCATCTAATTGATAATAATACGTACCGCCAATGTAAGAATCCTTCCCTTCCAGACTAATGGATTCGATTTGAAGGTTGGATGCTGCCAGTACATAGCTAGAGAAACTCTTCATCTCTTTGAAGGTCATATTGGTTTTCATATTTTTACCGATACCTTCAATGACATCAGCATATTTCGTAATCGATTTAGCTGAAGCTGCCTTGTCAATAATAGCTGTCAGAATCTCCTGCTGGCGTTTACCACGCTCAATATCACTGTCTTTCTTTCTTGTTCTGGCCAATGCCAAAGCTTCTTCACCGTTTAATGTTTGCAAACCTTCTTCAAGGGTGATTGCACCTTGCTCATCATTTGAGTTCTGCTCTGAGAATGTATAAGGTACATTAACTTCGATGCCTTCCAATGCATCAACTACATCAACAAAGGCATTAAAGTTCATTTTCACATAGTAGTCAACTGGAACATCCAGTAATTCTTCGACTGTATCGATTGTATATTTTACCCCGCCATATGCATGGGCATGAGTGATTTTTGAATAGTTATCTTTCCCAGGGATGTATACATATGAGTCACGCGGTATACTTAACAATTTAACTGTTTTTTCTTTATCATTGAATGTAGCAAGCATAAGCGCATCTGTTCTGGAACCTTTTTCATTATTGCGCACACTGCTATCATCTACTCCCATAAATAATACGGATACATTATCTTTAGCAGGATTTACTCCCCGTCCATCGTTTGCAAAATTTTCATCATATGATTCAGAGAGTACATTTTGAGCCTTCACATATAAGTAACCTGCATAACCACCAGCAACTAAAATAACAATAAGAATAGGAAATAAGATGACCGCTGCAATGCGTTTCTTATTTTTCCGTCTACGCCTTACCTTGCGCATATTTTGCCTATTTTGCATTGGTTTTCTCCTTTTATATATATTAAAAAACATAGAAGTCATTTTCAGTCTTACATCATTGTACCCTTTTTCTTATATTGCGTAAATTAATTTTTTCTCCCAAAAAAAGGGTATTATTCTAAATCTCATCAATATAATTCAAAAAAAGACACTAGAATAAACCACTCTAGTGTCTTTCCATTTTTATCAAATTGGCTGACAGTATATAACGCTGCGGCGCATCCCCTATATAATCAAACGGATAACACGTAGTGACTGTCAGAACAGGACGTGACTTAGGCACAATAACGGTCCGATCATCTGCATCTACAATTCGGACGCCAAATACTTTATAGGTAAAAGTCCCCGCCTTTGTTTGAACAATCAATTCATCGCCTTTACCAACCTGCCCGAGTTTACGAAATACTGTATCACGATGGCCAGATAGAACTGAATTATCTTTCATTCCAGGTAGTACACTGTCTGAATAGTGTCCTACACCCTTTTCCAGTTCATCTTCATCTGTTCCTTCAATGATCGGGAGGTGAGCCGATATCTTCGGGATAATTAATTCACCGAATTCTTCACCCTTTTTTGGATAAACTTTATATAAATCATCCGATTGATTCGTAACTTGCGCCTCTGAAACAGGTTCAGGCTCGGCAGTTTCTTCGACTTTTACCTGATCAGGTGATTGAGCTGTCAAAAGTGGCAGGCCATACTTCACAATCATGCCAGCACCTATGATGATGAGAATGCCGGCCAAAAGCACCATTATTCTCGCTTTAGAAATCATGCGGCTTCCTTATTTTTTCGACGGAAAAATAATAGTCCAGCTCCTGCTGCAAGGATTCCTATACCTATCCAAACACCTTCAGCATAATTACCAGCTGTATTTGGCAATTTTCCACCATTAATTGTTTTATTAATAATTTTTCCTGCCTTATTCTCAACTTGTGGCTTTGGAACAGTCTTGACTGGTTCAGTAACCTTATCAATTAAATCCGACCCAAACATGTCAGCTGTAATAATCATATCTGCAAGTAATTCACCTTGTTTATTATAAAGCTCGATTAGCAGATCTGCACCGTCAGTTGATTCAAGTATCATAAGTTCATCAATGGAAATCGCCTTTTTGCTGCCATCTTTCGTTAAATAAAATTTAGCTTCCATTTGGTAAATGTCCAAAACTTCATTAAATAAATCTACAATTTCTTGAATTTGTGCCTCAGTTAATTCAGTTGAGCTTTCAAACTCAGGTAAATTATCAGCACGCTTTTCTAATTCTAGAAGTTTTTCCTCAAGTGCTGGATCTTCAAAATCTAAGGATGAGATATGTTTCGCTAAATTATCCAATTCTTGCCTATCAATACCAAATTCAGCAAGACCTTCTAGTATTGCATCCATAAACATATAACCCAAAATAGCTTCTTCAAGATCCTCAAGGTATTGATAGTTGGATAAGCTATCACTGTGGCTGGTTAGCAATTCATTTAATTCCTCTAAAGTCATTTCGTAATCCCCAAGCCATTGTTTTAAGGATTCATCTGTTATTTCAGTGCCCTCAAACTCTTCCCAGCTTAATGCATGTTTTAAAATATTTATAAAAATATAGGTGTCTTCAATTGAGTTAGATTTGTCATAACCATCCTGGTATTCCAATTCAACCATCAATTCATCCCTGCTGGAAAATCCGTATGTTTCCATAAGCTCATTCAAATTTTCTTCAGTTATTTTTTCACCCAATTCTTCTTTCAAATCATCAATTGAGTTATATTCTGTATATTCTTTACCGAGGTATGTAAGTATGAGTTCTTCTAATGTATCTGGTGAAATCCCCTCTGCTTCAGCAAAATCCCCAAAATCTCCTTCATTAATTTCAGCCAAACCGACCACTGGCTTTATTACTGTAAATAACAGCATAAAAGCAACTAAAGACATAACTATCCGTTTCATCTTTTCCCCCCATAAAGTAATGTTACAAAAATATTACACTCCAAATTTAGTATAGTACTAATTAGAAAATATTACCACACGTTTTTTTTATTAAATGACACATTCGTATATATTATTCTGACATTTAAGGTTAAAATAACCATATAATACGTTATAATTTGTAATATTATATTTTTCAAGGAGGAATCTAGTTTTGCTGGGTACAAGAAGACAGATCTATTCGCCCCTACATGTGAATAAAAGAACGAGGTTCTCTATTTGGCTTTCCATTATTACTATATGTTTTGTATTTCTCCTACCGTTAGCACTCATGATTGTCTGTGAAACTTTAGTCAGAAAAGACCTAAATTTATACACACTCGGTCAATTTTTTGATTTAAAGACGAAAGCTTTCCTATTAAACTATCTAATTTATTTTTCTGTCATTAATCTATTCTATATACTTCCACGTAAATTGTATTACATTACTTCTCTAGTCATAAGCGGTTTATTTATTCTCTTTACGATTGCCAATCAAATGAAACTTGAATTGCGAAATAGCCCCATTATGTTATCCGATATAAGTCTTATTAAGGAATTGCAGGGGTTAGATAATCTAGAATTACCAATGAAACCTATTATATTGGGACTTGTAATTTTAATTGTCGGTATACTGATCATCTACTTCTTACCAAAAGGGAAAGAATTTTGGATTCCCAAGACTCTACTGTTTACTGGTTCATTCGTTTTTCTCCTTATATTATGGAATGAGAAACCGATATCTCCAATGGCCCAGGCTAATCTTTGGTATACACGCTGGCGACCGGAACTGGGCATCAGCGAAAACGGTTTAATAGGCAATTTCACTCTCTTTGCAAAAAAGGCACAAATTCAGTCGCCAGTGGGGTATTCTGAAGCTAAGATTAAAGAGCTTGCTGAAAAATATCAACCTGACACGAAGCAGCAAACTGTCGAAGAAAACGAAAGACCAAATGTGATTTACATCATGAGTGAAGCATTTGTTGATCCATATACTTGGGGAAAGCAATATTTCATAAAGGATCCCACCCCTAATTTCAGAAAAGCCTTCCAGGAATCTATGCACGGATTTATGTATTCACCTGAGTATGGCGGAGGAACGGCAAATGTCGAATTTGAAGCGGTAACGGGGTTAAGCAGACAATTCCTCCCTGGAGATGATGTGGCTTATAATCAATATTTAAATCAACCAGTTCCATCAGTTGCAAGAGCATTTAACAAAGCAGGATATCACACTACGGCGATTCACGCTTTCAAGAACTGGTATTATCAGCGTTCCACCGCTTATAAAAACCTGGGTTTCGATAGGTTTATACCTGGTGATTTTATGAATCTTGATTTTCCATTCAATAGCGGGAAAGGCTACCCCTCCGATCGACATATGACTGATTCTATTTTAAAAATTGTAAAGGAAAATAAAAATCCTTCCTTTATACATGCTGTTGGACTTGAAGGCCATATGCCATATCCAAGAGCAAAAAACGGCTCACCTTTTCTTGATAAATCGAGAATGAAAATGAGCACTTATGAAACCTTTGGTACATATGTGAATAAATTAAACAGTGTGGACAAAGATTTGGGCAGACTGTTGGGGGAACTAAAAAAACTGGAACGACCAACCATTATTGTCTTTTGGGGTGACCACTTCCCTGGGTTCACACCCTTTCAAACAGTGTACGGAAAAGAAGGATTAAATTACACACTCAGTCTAAATGGAAGCTTCGAGGACTTTATGAAGCTTCATAAAGTCCCATACTTCGTTTGGAATAGTAAGGATAATAAGCCGTTGGAACGAGATGTAACACCAAACATGTTCAGCCAAATTGTTACAGAAATGGCCAATATCGAAGGTAATGCTGTAACAAACTTGTTGACTCAGGTCGCGGAAAGCGGAAACTCCTATTTCCCATATAAGCAATTCACAAAAGAAATGGGAGACTTTACAAGTGAAATGAAGGATTTGCAAATGCTTCAATACGATATGCTTCACGGCAAAAGGTACTTCACCAAGACCTCCTTAGCTACAAATTTTTCTTCCGACTCTGACTACATCGTTGGATGGACAGAAAATCCAAAAGTTAATATAACTAAGAGTAATGGGGAAATTCTGATTCATGCAGAAGGAATACCTAAATACGCCAAACTATTTGATGAATCTGATGAAAAGCTAGAGATTACTTGGGTAAAATCAGAAGAGGGTAGCTCAACTTTTAAGGTCCAAGGAAAACCGAAAAAGGTTTATTTTGAGGTACAGGATGATCGTAAAACAACTCTACTAAAAACAAAGAAATATTCTGTTGACTAATGACCGAATTGAACCCCCTCATTATTTCAGAGGGGGTTCATTTAAAAGCAATTATATGCCACTTTTCACTTTTACTCTCAATTTTCTTTTTAAAAAGGTAATAATCGATTCTTTTTTATATTTTTCAAGCTCTTTTTGGTTTTCTTCCTTAGTCATATTAATTATTTCCTGTAATTCCCCTGAAATTTTCATTTCATTTAATAAATTTTGAGATAGCTGTTCATTTTTCAAATTATCATAATGCTTAAAGATATCTACCAAGATTTTATTCACAGCCTGATCTTTAATATGGTTGACGCACACAATCCGATGCAATTTTAATAAAAAGTTATGATAATAATCCTCTGTGTAGTGAACATAAAAAGGTCCCCATGGATGTTCTTTATATGTATGATATTCTTTATCATTTATTTCGATAACTGATACATGATAATGATCAATTACATATTGATCAAGCTCATCCCAGTACCGGTTTAAGAGCTGTACATTTTCTTTTTTGACATGTCCGCTCGTTGCTAAATCGACTAATGTACCATCATCATTGAAAATATTAACATTCCTAGCCTTATGTATTATGACATGACAATTAGGCAATTTCTCCTTTAAAAAAGCGAACAACTTATCCACACTCTGTTTCCACTTCAGGAAATATTCTTCCGTATGATCTATTATCGCTAACCTCTCGATGGCCCCTTTCTCAATTAGGCTTTTATAGTAAGGAGTTTTCCATAACTTCCAGCGATTATCCGTAATACATTGATTGGTCGCCAAAGAAATTACCCCAAAGTGAATATCAGCAAAAAAATCAATAATCAGATAGGATGGTTCCAGCTTAATTAAATCGGTAAGGAAACTCTTCGAGAAGTCCGTCTCTACATTCCATCGATCATATTCGGTTAAATCACCAATGTCATTCTCGGTATAATTCAACGGAGAAGACATCAAACTAATTAGAGATGTTTGATTTTGTGTTAAAATACACTCATAAAACTCTTTATAGTTTGGATTGAACTTTGAGTTAAAATTATCTCTCGTCGCACAGCTACCTAAAACCGCTAATTTTATATTATTCATAATCGACTCCTTTTGTATGTCTCGATAAATGAATTTCATCATAAAAAAATTGCCTATAATAATTATAGACAATTTTGTGTGTTTATCTAATTTCAACCATGCCAATTCCTAAAAATCCCCCAAAATAACTACTCTCCTTACTTCCTTACCGTCAATCGGTAGGAGCTTGTGTTTCCAGCAGCATCAGACAGGTAAACGCTCATGTATCTTTTTATTCGTATTTGCCACGATATCAAATGGCCTAATAATATTTGGAGAAAGATCCGGATGCTTTAAATCAATTCCATTATCAATCACCGCAACGATTGTTTTCTGGGAACCTTTTGTCGTATCCCAAGCTTGCCCTGATTGAATGGCATTATGATGCCATTGTTTATTAAGTAAAGGGTCATTAGACATTCCATCCAGAGTTACTTTATAATCAGGCTCGGCATAGAGAACCCCAGGATTTTTCTTTAACTCCTTCAAAAATGCAGCCATTGATTTACTATTTGGCTTTTGAAGCGTCATGAGGTTAGTCTTCTTTTATAGTATCGAACTTCCGTATTGAAGAAATCGGTTCAAAAGCTTCGAATGGCTGACCTTCACAATAACCCTATCAGTCGTTTCTTTACTATTTTTCGAGTTTTGTATAGCTGCTTCGACAGGAGTTAAAGGCGCCAACACCAAAGCGATAATGCTTAGCGCCACTATCATTCTTTTCATTCTACTGCTCCTCTTTTCACTTATATAAATATATAATTCGACCAATTTCACCATTATATCCTATAAACTCACATAGTTCTTTTTTATCATAAAAATAGAAAAAGTTCCCAAAACCCCTTCCTTGTGTTACCATATTATAGGAGATACTTTCAAAGGGGGAGTCCAAAATGAAATCAAAAGCTGTCGCATTCGCTGCCGTCGCCATACTTTCTGCAACATATGCAGGATCTGCATCTGCCGATTCCAATTCATATACAATAAAAAAAGGAGATACCTTGTCGGCTATTGCCAATAAAAGCGGAACAACTGTAGCTGCTCTTAAACAAGCAAACCAACTAAAATCCGACTTGATTTATCCCAACCAAGTATTAAAGATTATATCTACTAGTCCTACCAAACCGGCAACAACTAAAAAGACCGCCCAAGCCAAAATTCCTTCCCAGACAAGCTCTGCTAAAACATATAAAGTTGTATCAGGAGACAGCCTCTCAAAGATTGCAGCCAAGTATAAAGTCTCCATTAACAATCTAATAGAGTGGAATAATCTAAAAAGTACCATCATTTATCCAAATCAGGTGCTTAAAGTTTCAAGGACTACAGCGGTTATTAATCAACCAGTCACTACATCCCCTAAGTCCCCCTCTACCTCAAAAACTACAGTGTATGTCGTGAAGAGTGGCGATAGCCTAAGCCAAATTGGAAAAAAGTACGGATTAACGGTAGCCAAGCTAAAAACCCTTAACAATCTTAAGTCCGATTTAATTTATGTTGGGCAGAAACTAAAGGTGGCAGTTCTGACTACAACCAATCCACCCAAACAGCCAACTGTACCTAAAACTCCAACTCCATCAACCAATACAACATACTCTGTAAGGGGCGGAGATACGTTGGGCAGAATCAGTCAGCAATATGGAATGACAGTGGCACAGTTAAAATCATTAAATAACCTTAAATCAGATATGATTTATGTAGGACAAACACTAAAGTTATCAGGTAACTCTGCAAGCAAACCAGCTCCTAAACAAGATGAAATTGTACGAGATGATTCAGATAGTCAAATCGGCAATTCCACTTTCACTTCTAGGCTAATCGATGAAAGTAAAAAGGTTATTGGAACCAAATATGTCTTTGGCGGCACCAGCACATCAGGCTTTGACTGCAGTGGTTTTATCTATTATGTATTTAATAAGGCTGGATATGATATTAATCGCTACTCAGCAGCAGGCTATTATGACCGTTCTTATTATGTAGATAATCCGAAGCCGGGCGATTTAGTATTCTTCGAAAATACCTATAAAAAAGGCATTTCACATTTAGGCATTTATATAGGAAATAATCAGTTCATTAACGCAGACAATAGCGGCGTTAGAATTGTAAGCTTAAGTAATTCATATTATAAGAAGCACTTTTCTAGTTTCAAGAGATTCTATTAAACTCAGGATCCAGCCTAATTGTTAGGCTGGATTTTTTTATTACATTATAGGTACTCTTAAATTAATATTAATTAATAAAAGTACTATATGTAATTTCTTCGTTTCAATCATATATAAATATTATATAATATAAATAGATTGTTATATTTTGTAGAAAACGGGGAGCTATATGAGAACAGATAGAACAAAAAAGAAAAAGATGAAAACGTGGAAGAAAATCGTTTTGGGAATTATAGGGCTATTTGTTTTAGTTGGCAGTGTATTTGCCTTTACGGTGTATCGTTCCTTCGACAATGCGTTAGACGCAATGCATGATCCTATCGATCGGGATGGTTCTAAAAAGAGGGTAGAAAAGGTCAGCTTGAAGGATAAGACACCTTTTTCTGTACTTTTATTAGGTGTAGATGAAAGAGAAGGCGATAAGGGACGCTCCGATACGATGATTGTTCTGACGGTAAATCCAATCCTCGAATCAGTCAAAATGGTAAGTATCCCACGTGATACAAGAACGGAAATTATCGGAAAAGGGGTAGATGATAAAATCAACCATGCGTTTGCATTTGGTGGTGTGGAAATGTCTATGGATACAGTAGAGAACCTCCTTGATATTCCGATTGATTATTATGCACAGGTTAACATGGAAGGATTTAAAGATATCGTCGATGCTGTTGGTGGTGTTACTGTTGTAAATGATCTTGATTTTACAGCTGATGGTCATCACTTCGCAGAAGGAACCCTTAATTTGAATGGCGAGAAGGCCCTGGCATATTCACGAATGAGATATGAGGATCCACGCGGTGATTTCGGGCGCCAAATGAGACAAAGGCAAGTGATCCAGGCAGTCCTTAACAAAGGCGCCAGCCTTTCTTCTCTAACCCGCTTTGATGGGATTTTTGAGGCACTCGGTGATAATGTAAAAACAGATATCAGCTTCTCCCAAATGGTCAGCATTCAGCAAAACTACAAGGAAGCAGCAAAGTCATTAGAACAGCTGCAGCTTGAGGGGCAAGGAACAAAAATAAATAAAATTTATTATTATATTCCTTCCGATGAATCTCTGACTAACCTTCAGGATACGTTAAAGAAACATTTACAAATCAATAAGTAAATAAAAGAAACGGATTATGTACTGCACCCTAAAAGTTAGAGTTTGAATCTAAACTTTTGGGGTGTTTATTTATGGCCAAATATAGTGAAAAATTCAAATTAATGATCGTAAAAGAATACCAGGAAGGAAAACTGTCATATAAACTCCTGGCTCAGAAATATAGATTACCTTCCCAATCTCCGATTTTAAGATGGGTTAAACTCTATGAGAAATTTGGACATGAAGGATTAAGAAGAAAGACTCAAAAGGACGTTTATCCTGTTCAATTCAAGATGGATGTATTAAGCTTTATGAAAAGAACAGGTTCTTCAGAAATAGATACTGCCCTGCAATTCGGGATCACGAATCCTCCAATGATTAATTTGTGGAAGAAGGCTTTTCATGAGGGTGGAACTGAAGCACTGGATAAACCGAAAGGACGGCCACCCATGTCTGATAAAGCGAAGAATAAGAGGATAAATAAAAACAAAGAACAAAAAGATATGACGTACGAACAAAAATTGGAGCGAGAAAATGAACTCCTTCGCTTGGAGAATGATTACTTAAAAAAGTTGAGAGCTTTTCGGATGGATCCGGAAGGCTATCTCGAAAAGCACAGGCAGCGTTATCATTCGAACTCAAAGAAAACTACCGATTAATGGATGTATTATGTATAGTAGGCCTGCCAGAGTCCACCTATCATTATCATATAAAAATGATGGAGAAAGAAAATCCAAATCAGGAGCTTGAAGATTGTATCCAAGCTATTTTTGAAGAGAATCATGGCAACTATGGATACCATCGAATCCACCTGGAATTGAGGAACAGGGGGATTCAAGTGAATCATAAGAAAGTGCAGCGCATCATGAAAAAACTTGGGCTCAAAGGAGATAAATTCAGAAGGAAATCACGTCGGTACAGCTCTTATAAAGGGAACGTTGGGACCGTGGCGAAGAACCGCATTCAACGTCGTTTTCACACAAATATTTACCATCAAAAATTAGCCACAGACATCACAGAATTTAAATGCAAAGACGGCGTAAAACTTTACCTAAATCCCATCATGGATTTATTCAATGGTGAAATTCTTTCATATGGTATCAACTTCAGCCCGACTTTAGATTTTGCCCTTCGACCTCTGGAAGAAGCGCTAGAAATTGTGAAAGACTCTCCCTTTAGGACAACAGTTCACTCTGATCAGGGATGGCACTATCAACATATTAAATGGGTGAAAACTCTTAAGAAAAATAAGGTATTCCAAAGTATGTCCCGGAAAGGAAACTGTTTAGATAACTCACCTATGGAGAACTTCTTTGGTTTATTAAAACAAGAAATGTATTATGGGGTAGCGTTATGTACCTATGAGGAACTCAAAATGAAGATTGAAGAATATATTCATTACTATAATTACAAACGTATTAAAGTAAAATTAGCTGGCATGAGCCCGGTTGAATACCGTCTCCACACCAGCCAATTAGCTGCATAATAAAAACTCTAACTTTTTGGGGTCACATCATTAAGCAGTGCGCTTAATCCGTTTTATCATTTATAGATATTTTTGATTTCCGATTTAATTTCTTCGATGAATTCCTTTGTAGTCAATGTTTCATCCGTTGTTCCACGAGTGTAGGCATTTCTGATTAGGTCCATAAATGCTCTTGTCTGAGTATCTTCAGTCTCTCTGTATTTTAGTTCATTTGCCATCATACTTTTCTCCTCCAAAAAACCATTACCTAATTATACAAATTAATCTATATGTTGTAAATATATGAAAGATTTTGACACATAATAGTAATGCTGCTGAAACAACCATCTACTTAGATGACAAAAAATCTACCGGTCTTTTGTTTCTTTCCCTTTTATAATAGAGAATGGCCTCGACAATACGCCTGGATGCTTCCCCATCTCCATAGGGATTGGATGCTTTCGCCATTTCGGCATGCGCCCCTTCATCTGATAAAAGCTCATTTGCCATATTGAATATAACATCCTCATCTGTACCTGCGAGCCTCAATGTACCGGCTTCTATTCCTTCCGGCCGCTCTGTTGTGTCTCTTAAAACCAATACCGGGACTCCAAGAGATGGAGCTTCTTCCTGAACACCGCCTGAATCAGTCAGGATTAAATACGATCTGGATGCAAAGTTATGAAAATCAATCACATCCAACGGTTCAATTAAATGAATTCGTGGATTTTCACCCAAAATTTCAGCTGCCAGTTCTCTAACGACAGGATTTAAGTGGACAGGATAGACCACTTGAATATTCTCGTGAACTTCAGTCAAATGCTGAATGGCTTTAAACATATTACGCATTGGCTGTCCCTGGTTCTCCCGGCGATGTGCGGTCATTAAAACAAGACGGTCTTCGCCCACAGCATCTAAAATAGGATGGGAATAGGATTCTTTTACGGTTGTTTTCAATGCATCAATCGCTGTGTTTCCGGTGATAAAGATTGAATCCTCCGGTTTATTTTCATTTAACAAATTGAGTTTGGATTGATAGGTAGGTGAAAAATGTAAATCACTTAAGACTCCAGTAAGCTGACGATTCATTTCCTCAGGATACGGAGAATATTTATTATGTGTCCGTAAACCTGCTTCGACATGCCCAACCGGGATGGAATGATAAAATGCTGCAAGGCTTGCTACGAAGGTTGTTGTCGTATCACCATGTACAAGCACCATATCCGGTTTAACCTCACCCATTACCTCGTGAAGCCCTTCAAGTGCACGGGTCGTAATTCCTGCCAATGTTTGTTTATCTCTCATAATATTCAAATCATAATCCGGTTTAATATCAAATATATCAAGTACCTGATCAAGCATTTGACGATGCTGAGCTGTTACCGTAACAATCGTTTCAATTTGCTCTGGATACTTTTCTAACTCTTTAACCAAGGGAGCCATTTTAATCGCTTCCGGCCTTGTACCAAAAACAGTCATTACCTTTATTTTTTGAGCCATGGGAATCTCCTTTATCTACGTAAAACGACTTTAACTCTTAACTAATATTTGTTCCTATAACTTATATTATCAAGTAAGCTCATTAGAGACAAAGAAAGTATTGAACTTTATTGATATATCCTAATTCCACTAAATAAATTGGCCTAATTCTGCTCACTCATTAGTCAATTTAATATAACAAAAAGTTAATTAATAAACATTTAAGGAGATATCTTCATGAAACCAAACCTGCATTTCGTATTCTTAATAAAATTATCCTCTGGATTATTGCAATGTAGTTAGCTATTCTATTGAAATAGAAACTTAACAGGACCTATCCAACCATCTAATGATATTTAAATTCCTATATCTTTTGTCTTCATTCATTCAAATGGTAATATAAAGCGCCTACCAAATTAGCTCGATTTTTTAAAGGTGAAATGCAAATTGCTGATGCATCATTATATCCATAAAGTTTCAAGTGAGATGTCAACATAGGTAAGAAGGTTTCACTCAGGGTAATGCCTCCGTTGATAATAATTCTTTCTGGATTAATGATAAAATGTAAATTTGATATAAAGAGGGCAAGGCCGCTGTAAAAATCTGAAACAATTCGGTCAAGTCCGTAATCCCCTTGCCCATACTTATAAAATATTTCTTCTCCTGATACCTCTTCCATTTCTATTCCCAAATAAGCAGCATACCTCCGGCGCACACCTTTTATACCAGAAATTGAATTTAATTTAGAAGTTCCACTCATTGATTGAGTATAGATAGATCCAAATTCTCCTGTCATTAACTCGCTTCCTCTATATAATTTACCATTGAGAAAAATGCCTCCACCCACTCCTGTACCGATCGATATACTGATAAAGTTATCTAACTCTTTAGCTTCTCCCAGCCACTTTTCCGCGTAAACTGCGCAATTCCCATCGTTTTCAATAGTTACTTTCAATTCTGGAACAATATCACCCATCCAGTTTTTAATATGCTTATCTTGAAGATCCTGAAACGCTCCACTCTTTATGATTTTTCCTTCAGTTGAGTCAATAATACCTGCGCTGCTTATGGCAACTCCACTTACTTTATCTTTATTTTGTAAAATAAGCTCTTTTATACTTTCTAATATAGAAGAACCATCTTTCCCTTCAGAAGAAAAATTATTAAATGCAGATATCTGTCCTATTTCATTCATCCAGCAATATTTAACACTTGTTGCCCCTATATCAAACACAAGATACCATGCCATGGTTTTTCACCACCTGATCATAAAATGTAAAGTAATGGTCCAGTATTCATATACTACGAGAAGAAGCTCCCAATATGTCTTACTATATTCTTCCACAATTTTCATTCTATATTTAACCGTTATAAATAAAAACCCCAGAAGTAAGATATATAGTCTAACTTTTAGGCGCAGCAAATTTTACGTATAAATGCTCATTAACTTTAATTTAATCTCTCTTCGGCAAATTCCTGGTTTGTAAAGAGGGACTGTTGTACCCTTTTCATAAGCTGATTTGATTACATCGATAAATGCTATCACATGTCGGTTATCGTGGTCTTTACATTTTCTTTCCTTCTCCATAACTAAAATCTCCCTTTCTGATTACACAAAATTCAGTGTCTTGGTAAATAATTAATTTGGCTATATTGAAAGCTTAACTAATATCTCAAAATTTATTTATGCTTAAGAAAATAACCCATTTCT
Organism: Pradoshia sp. D12; assembly: GCF_008935075.1. NCBI lineage: Bacteria > Bacillati > Bacillota > Bacilli > Caryophanales > Bacillaceae > Pradoshia > Pradoshia sp. D12. Next base: position 3,661,411 of record NZ_CP044545.1, read on the forward strand.
TATACCCTTATACTGCTTCCAAACCCCTAGAAATATATGGATAATATTTTTTTTATCGCACAACGAGCCAACTTTTAACCAACGACTAAAAAGTTAATACAGGACCATATAACCACTAGTAAATAATTCGTGGCAACTTAGACCTGTTCATAAAATGAGGATTTCGGGGACTCAATAGGACAATGCCTCCCTAAAAAGATTAAAAGATCATATTGCAAAAAATAGATTATAGTATTGGTGCAGTTTTAAAAAAATATAATCACTTTTTTTAAACAGATTTCTACCCTTTCAAAACAACCCTTCCTTAAATAATCTATCCATTTAAAATTCCTATCCTATCAAAATAATTTTCTCGCAGACCAAAACAACTATATCGAACAGGCTATTTCAGACGCTAAAAAACTTACTGAAATAGCCTATTCAGACGGAAACCAACGTGTTAATATTCGGAAAAGAAAGAGGTGAACTATGAAGCGAATATGGATTACTGGTGTAACAGCTCTACTGTGTATTGGATTTTTAGTCTATGGGAATAACCATTATCATGCGGAAATTCAGGAGACCCGTGCAAAAGCGTACAAGCAATACACGGAGGATCAGGCAAACCAGAGCTTAGAAGAAGCACAACTCGAAAAGGAAAGAAAATCAATTAATGGCCAGCAGCAAAAAAAGCTAGTAGAAGCACAAAAAGTGATTAAAAAAGTGTACGATGACTCAAAGTATCAAAGTACTGAATTAAAAGGAGTACTACAGGACCTATCTCCTCTGATTAAACAAAAAGGAGACTGAACTGACTAGACTTTAGAGTGTTCAGTCTTTTTTTCGTAAAAAGAATCCGTCCTTTTACCTATTTTCGGAACGAAAGGATTATTTTAGAATTAGAAAGGAATATACATTTTATATACTGAACAAAATGAGGTGCTAAAATGATAATCCTAAAACATATTTGGTATAAATACAAACTAAAATATCTTATCAATAAAACAGATTCCTGCAATAACCCCAAATTGAAAAAAGAATTAAACAAAAAAATATATAATTTACATTTAAAGCTTAATGAAATCGAGAAATTTTACATTTCAGGCGAACAATACAATAGATGATTCCTTCATTTAAATGGAGTAGAATTCAGGACGCTCTGACCATTCTACTCCATATAACAAACTTACCTTCTCTCCATTTCAATCAACCGAGTAATATATTTAAGAACATCCTCTCTTAACTCTTCATTTTTCAAAGCAAAATCAATTGTTGTCTTAATAAAACCAAGTTTCTCGCCTACATCATACCGTTCCCCTTCAAATTCATAGGCATAGACACGCTGAATTTGATTGAGCTTTTGAATGGCATCTGTCAACTGAATTTCACCGCCCGCTCCTATTTCCATTTCACCGAGAAAATCAAATATCTCTGCCTTAAAAATATAACGCCCAATGATAGCAAGGTTAGAAGGTGCAGTTCCTCTCGCCGGTTTTTCTACAAAGCTGCCTACCAGATGGCAACGCCCATCCATTTGAATAGAATCGATAATCCCATAACGGTGGGTTTCATTTTCAGGTACAGCTTTAATGCCAATAACTGATGAATCAAGTACCTCATACTGTTCAATCAATTGTTGTAAGCACGGCTTACCATGGACAACAATATCATCACCGAGCAATACAGCGAATGACTCATCTCCGATAAAATTTCGCGCACACCAGATGGCATGGCCGAGACCTTTTGGTTCCTTTTGACGGATATAATGGATATTCGCAAGCTCAGAGGGTCTTTGGACCTCCTCCAACAAATCAAATTTGCGCTTTTCCTTCAGATTATGTTCCAATTCAATAGCATGATCAAAATGATCCTCAATGGCTCTTTTGCCCTTACCTGTCACGATGATAATATCTTCAATCCCAGATGCAACGGCTTCTTCGACTATGTATTGAATCGTCGGTTTATTTACAATTGGCAACATCTCTTTTGGCATCGCCTTTGTGGCCGGTAAAAATCTAGTTCCAAGACCTGCTGCAGGTATGATTGCTTTCTTGATTTTTTTCATATGAATCCCCTTTATCATCAGTTTAATCATTCATTCTATAAGATTAATACTCCACATACCGATATATTCCTATATAAATAAAAAAACATTCTGCCTTGATCAGTTTGTTTCGAAGCAAGCAGGATGGTACCGTTATTAAATAGTAATGATAACTCCTGGTACAGTTTGGCGTGATTGAATCTTGTCCTTCACTTAGATCATTTGCAACTCTCTTTTATTTCCATATTATATTGAGATGCAATGTTTTACAGATTTGATTCCTTATATTTGTTATAGGAGCTTATTGGGTAATTAGAAGGGTAAAGTCATGCAAAAAGAATACTGGAATCCGACAGGTACATAATATGAAAAATGTAATATTAACCATCACAAAAACTACATTGACAGTAACTTTAATATATTGATATCGTTAAATTTGAAATAATAAATAAAAATATTTTTTCCTACATTTTGACAAAATGCGACTTTGGTCCCTGTTTTATATTTAATACATTTTGTACCATTATATTAAACGTCGAAATAGCAAAACCAGCGAAAACTGGTGACGCAAAACTTAAGGGACTAAAGCTTATCCATGCTAAGTCAGCCAGTTACCGAAACGAGGAGGCACGAAATTGAATTACTATCAAACTCCTGAGGAAATGTACAGAAAAAGAAAACTAAAAAAGACTGCAACCTATGCAGGCCTAATTGTAGTAGCTGTCGGAATCATTTTAGGATTACAGGTGCTGCTATACAATATGTAAGAAGAATGGAGCATAAATTCCATTCTTTTTTCATTCACCTTACCATTTAATAGCAAACATTCTTCCAATATGACTTGCTTAGTAATTATGTAGTAAAACAGCGGAGAAATCTTAATCAATTTCTCCGCTGTTTTTTTAAAGAATAAAATATATGAACTTTATCCGCTTTACTTCACCACTATTTTCGTACTCTTACTTACATTCCCAGCCTTATCCTTTACTGATACATACAAGGCTTTATTTTTCTTTTGTTTTGGAATTTTTATTTTATATTTACCATATTTGTTGGTGGTTGCTGTTCCAATTACCTTTTTTCCGGCTTTGACCGTAACCGTTGAATGCTTTTCTGCAGTACCGGTTACAGTTGTGTGCGTCCTCTTGACTGTATTTACCTTCGGCTTAGCTGGTGCTGTTTTGTCGATTGTAAATTTGACTTTGGTTTTATTTCCAGCTGAGTCTGTCACAGTCAATGTATATGTCTTTGCATGTTTAACTGTAGACCCACTTTTAAATGCCACTTTATTTAATGTTGCTTTTCCTTCATTAAAAGTAATTTTGACATTTTTTCTATAATGAGCATTATTTTTAACCCCTGATATCTTCGGGGCTGTTTTATCAATTGTGAACTTCACGGTTGTTTTGTTTCCGGCTGTGTCTGTCACTATTAAAGTGTATCTTCCAGCAGCTTTAATGAACGTTCCACTCTTAAATGCTTTTCCATTCAGGCTTGCTTTTCCTTCATTAAATACGACTTTAACATTTTTATTATAGAACGCATTGTTCTTAACTCCTGTTACCTTTGGAGCCGTTTTATCAATTGTGAACTTCACGGTTGTTTTGTTTCCGGCTATGTCGGTCACTGTTAAAGTGTATTTTCCAGCAGCTTTAATGAACGTTCCACTCTTAAATGCTTTTCCATTCAGACTTGCTTTGCCTTCATTAAATACAACTTTAACATTTTTATTATAGGACGCATTGTTCTTAACTCCTGTTATCTTTGGAGCCGTCTTATCTATCGTAAATTTCACGGTTGTTTTGTTTCCGGCTGTATCAGTTACAATCAGTGTATATACACCTGCCGCTTTGACAACAGTCCCGTCCTTAAATGCTTTTCCATTCAGCATTGCGGCGCCTTCATTAAAAGTAATCGTCACATCTTTATTATAATAACCATTATTTGATATACCATTTACTTGTGGGGGACTTTGATCAGCTGGTATAACCGTAACAGTAAAGTCGATTGAACGATTTCCATATGAAACGGATAAGGTTTGTTCACCCAGATTGTAAGGGAAAAATTTTCTCGTAAGCATTTCAGGAGTTACCTGAACCTCATATGTCCTTAGGAAATTTGAATCAACCTCAAGTACAGCACCCGTTAAGTCAAGCTGTTCACCTTCCACATAAACTTGCTTCAATGGGAGACTTTTAAACTTAATGTTTTCTGTTTTTTCAAGAGCTGCAAACTCTGGATCTACCAGAACTGGAAATGGATAATGATCATTCGCCCCCATTTTCCATACCCTATTAAAATCGAAACCTTCGAAGGTGGAAGGATCTTTTAACTCTTCAGCTTCGCGGAAATATGGATCTCCTGTTACTTTGTTTTGTAAACTATTGTAATAATAACTGGATGATAGATCTGTATCAGATACACTGTCTATTAATCCACCAGCCCTAGGACCACTCAATGAGCTTTTCTCTACCTTACCAATACTATAGGCTCTTAAAATCTCAGAGGATGTTGCTGTACTTGATAAAGCACCGGCACTCGGTGGACCGCTCCAACTACCAGCATAAATGTTTCCTAAATTGTAGGCATCAATGAGCTGACTCCTTATTAGCAATCCACTTACTCCTCCAGAGCACGCCTCATAAAAATTAGATTTGGCTTTAACTTTTCCACTGTTATATACTTTTTTAATACTTGAATCTATAGCAGTACCGAGTAATCCTCCAGTATAACTCTCATAGTCTAGTGATTCGGCGTATATGTCACCTATATTTCCACTATTTGATAGGTCACTATTAGAAATTTGTCCAGCTATTCCGCCAGTATAAATGATATATCTCGATCTCAAAGAAATGTTATTGTTAACAGTGATTCCTGATATTTTTGAATCGGTAATAACTCCGGCTAATCCACCGGCATAGACCATCTTCTTAACATTGCTTCTGCTAATCTTAATCTTACTATCAAGTACCTTAACATCCTTTATATTTGAAAAGGCAACATATCCAAATAATCCAGCTGTTATTTCCTTATCAGCAATCATATCAATATTCATACCGGATATGGTGTACCCATTACCATTCAGTGAACCTGCAAATGGAACAGCGGCTGTTCCGATTGGCTCATATGCCGAGATAGGCGATAGATTAATATCATTCACAAGCTCAAAAAAGGAATTTTCCTTTCCTCTAATCGCTTGTAAATGTTCCGGTTTTGAAATTTTATAAGGACTAAACGCAGTTCCCATCCCACCGGCAAAATCTGTGGTGTTCTCACTAAGTTGTAATTGAGTTGATCTGAGTTTTGGAAAGGGATACATAGACTCCTCATCCATTATCCAAACATTTTCAAAATCAAATCCTTGATAGGTTGATTGTTCTTTCAATTGCTCAACAGTTCTGGATAGCTCATCACTGGATGACTCGGAGAGATGATCCTTATGATAATAACTATTTACTACCTTTGGATTTCCCTTCGAAAGAACACCGGTCGTACTATCACACACTTTACCAAAAATAACCAATCTGCCAATACTATAACTATTTATAATTGAGGAAGAGCTATTCGCAATACCAGATAGAGTCCCTGCTGTTAGGTACCCATTCATTTTAGGTTTATTTGCCGTTATATTTCCATAGCTAAAACTATTCTTGATCGTAGAGTTCGTCATATGCCCTGCCAGACCGCCAACAAAGATATTACTTCTCTTGGTTGTTATAGTTACTCCACTATAAGCATTTTCAATATAAGAGTCCGTAATCTTACCTACAAGGCCGCCATAATACGCGTTATCGTAGGCTGTGCTATCCACGTTAATCGCACTTTCAATAATTCCAATATTTTCAAAGACCGCTTGCTTCGCAGCTCCAAAGAGTCCTACATAACCATTACGGTCCTTAATCTGAAGCCCCGATATATTAAAACCATTTCCATCAAGTATTCCTGTAAAAGGATTCCCCTCGTTCCCAATTGGCTCCCAACCAGCTCCGTTATGGTAATACTCCCCATCTTTAGATACAATCTGCGTGAGGTCTATATCATTCATTAAAATATAATGACCACTTAAATCATTACGGATATTATGTAAATCTTCCGGATTATAAATACCAATAAACCCTTCAGGTACTTTTTGTTGAATTGCGGAAGCCTCTGATTTTCCAACGATCAACAAAAAGCTCACTAAGAAAAGAATAAAGATCATTTTGAAATTCTTCACGTACAGCCACTCCTATAAAACCAAAATTGCATACACCTTTTAGTAATACATAAAATAATTTTAAAAACGTCTATATTATACTACAAAATTAACGCCATCATTATTTAACTATATATTTCTACTTTTGTTTACAAATACACTACGAATTTCAATAATGTTTACATTAATTAACCCAAAAATAAATCCTCCATAATAAATGGAAGATTTAAATTGTACCAGGCTTATAAAATGTTGAATTGATTACTGATAAAAAGGGCTTCTCTCCATAAATATGTAAGTTAGTCACAACAATCACCAAGACTTATATATGATTTGCTATTTCAACACAGCAATTCTTTCACGGTATTTTTCAACTAACTGCTCGTTATGTTGATCTGCTCCATCAATGTTTCCACTCAGGAAGATTGGCGGATCAAAGTTATTATCAGCCTTTATTTTAACTGATTCTGCTAGGATCGCATTAATAATAACTACGCCAACTACAGTTGATGTGGGACCAAAAGGGATGTCAACCTTTTCATACGTAAGAACAGCATCTCCCTTTGTTGAGTAATTATCAATGACTAAATCTACAGAATTAAATAAATGGCTGCCGCTTTTATGACTTGAAGGCTGGCTCTTTGAAAATTCCATAGATGTAATTCCAATAACAAAGTCGCCTTTTGCTTTTGCCTCTCTTGCCACATCGACTGGAACCGGATTACGTCCAGAATTAGAAATCACAAACATTACATCGTCTTTACAAATATCTTGATCCTTCATAAATTGGGTAGCCAAGTCATTTTTCTGTTCTAATTGAGAAGAGCCAAGAGCACCTTCATGAAGCATTCGTGGCTCGGGACAAGTCCTCCGGCTCTGTAGCAAACTTCTTCAGTGATAATGTGTGAGTGGCCACAAACAAAAAAGCTGAACAATTCCATTATTTTGTATTGCTTCGGCTACTCTTACAGCTGCTTCTCTCATTTTTATCATTTCATTCTTTTGAACAAGCTCAATCTTTTCCTTAGCCTTTTCAAAATATTGTATTAACATATTTCATTACCCCTTATCATGTAGATAATTTTCTGTCTCATCAAAAATTGTTCTTCAATATTTGATTGTATAAATTATGAAACTCAATCATATTAAAGCTTTCCTAAATATAAACTACCTGGTTTAGAAAAATCTGTTCCCAGTCCAAACTTAATACAATGAATAATGAAAAGAGCTTGTCTCAGTTAACATAAATCACCAGGTTATGATTCTCTTAACAAGCTTGGAATTTCTCTGTAGATTAGTCTATTTCTTCCTTTATTTTAACTATTCTGGAACTTTTTTTGATATATTAAATGAAGAAAGAAGATCGTAAAAAAATGGTGAAAGTAATCCTAACGCAGAATTTCCAGAATTTTAATGCTGATTCTGTTGGGACGCAGGTAAAGACCCAGGATTTATAGATCTTCAGCAAATCTGAAATATATTTTAGTTGAAAGTGGGAAATGAGTATATGTGGTTCGCAAAGTTGAAGAAATATCTCTTTCAAAAGTTATATAAATTTTTCTCCGAAACTCTAATCGAAGTATTTTTTATGTTAATACTACTCCTTTTCATATTCTTTTTATTAGATTTAGATGGGCAAACCTTTTTTAATAAAATTGATATAACCGTATTTTTAGCTGTAGTAATAGCAATTATCGTTAATTCGTTTAATAATTCATTATCTAGAATACTTCGTCAAAAACTCGAAGATTGGAATAAATTGTCGGATGACTACAAACGATTAATCAAGCAATACCCTAGTCAAAAGATGGTTTCTTATAAAAATCCTCAGAAGAAATCAGTCATACATAGAATAAGGATGAAGAGCGAACAACAGAAAGTATTTCCCATTATTTTAGAAAGTATGCTGATTGATTCTAAAATCAAGATTGAAGATACCAAGAAACAATATGAATTACCAGAAATAATAAAAGAAAATTATGAAACGATTATGCAAGCCCATGAGTTTTCTGATGTGTATAATCAATTGAATATACGTTTAGATGACTACAACTATAATAAAAATTTAAATGAATTAACTTTAAAGACATCAAGAACTACATTCTTTGATTCCCTTGTAACAAATCGCGCGATGGATTTTAAATGGGGGCTAAAAAGTACAAATAGGGAATTACTAGAGTTTGGGCCATTTGTAAACCCTTTAAGTGAATCTAAGTTATCGAATCACCTAGGTTTTAATGGATTTATTGAAACCTCCGATCACAAAATAATATTTGTAAACCGCAGTAATAATGTCTCTATAGGCAAGGGCACATTAGGCAATAGTGTGGCAGCATCATTAAAAACTATGTATGCATTAAACAATGAAGAGAGAACGTTCACTCCGGAAGGATTATTAAGGAGTATGATTTTGGAAATAGATGCAGAACTAAAAATCAAAGATGACTGTTTTGAATTCTCGACAAGTAATATTATCGCTATTTATCGGGATTTAGTTGAAGGCGGTAAACCTCAATTATTATTCTATGTTAAAGTAAATAAAACCACTGAAGAGGTTAATGACAATTTCAAAAAGGCACATAAAAGGAAAGAGAAAAACCATTTACCATCCAAGCTGTCAATGGATGGAGACAAATTGGTTTTTATAGACAGAAATAAATTAACTGATCTATTTATTACTCCAGAAATGATTGTTTTTGAAGGAAAATCTTATTTAACTATGCCTAGTGCATCAGCGGCAATTGTGATTTTAATCAATTATTTAAAGGAACGAAAGAGATTACAATATGAAGATTATTGAGAAAACCATTGTAGGTAAGAGGCCTGCTCAATTGTTATGTGAAGATGGTTTGTTTATTGGAGAACATTTTATAGCGGTAATTGATGGAGTAACGTCAAAAGGAGAATTATTGTGGGAAGGGCAAACCAGCGGAGTATACGCAAAAAATCTAGTTATCGATTATTTGAAAAATGCACCCTTCGACAGTAGTGCTCAGCAATTAATAGAAGACATTAATCAGTTCTTTTATGAAGAGATAAAGAAGAAGCAAGTAGCAAATGACATAAAAGAACATTTACGTGTATCTATAATAGTGTTTAGCAAGTATCGCCAGGAGATTTGGTCTTATGGTGATTGCCAGTGTATGATCAACGGACAGTTATTTGATCACACTAAAAAAATCGATGCCCTCATTGCTAATATAAGATCGTTTACGATCCAAGCACTTCTTAAAGATGGAGTTACAATAAAAGACTTGCAAGTAAATGATATAAGCCGCCAATTAATCCTTCCATTTTTAGAGATACAGCAGCTCCTTGAGAATAGCCATGATGAATTTGGCTACCCTGTAATAAATGGAGGACGATTAATCATTGATTATTTACAAAGTTATAAAGTAAAAGCAGGCGATGAAATCGTGTTGGCTAGCGATGGGTTTCCAAGGCTGTTTTCAAGTTTAACGGAGAGTGAATCTTATTTGTCCCGAGTCATAACTGAAGATCCATTATGCTATTCACTATTTAAATCTACTAAGGGTGTATCTAAGGGGAATTACAGTTATGATGATAGGGTGTATGTAAAATTTATGTATAACTAAAGTAACTCATAAAATTGAAACTTCAAACTCTAAAACGTTATAAAACGTCATTAACATCCGACCACTGCTTTGTGCGGATTTTATGAAGATAAAAGGTGGGGAAATGAGTAAATGTTTGATTAAATAGATATATAATTTTTTTATAATGAGTATTAAAGTTATCTTTATAAAGGACCAAATGAACAATTATAATTTACCTTTGAATTTAACTACTCGCATATTCCTAGAATTACTCTCAATCAATCTTTGTTTTATGCTTTGTAGTGTTGTCTTATTTCCCCATAAAAAATGATTATGGGAAGGCTAAACAAAAGCCTTTCCATAATTATTGTTTAACATTCAAAACTTCACTATCATAACCATTCGGGTTCTTCTCTTGCCACCTCCAAGAATCCCTACACATCTCTTCAATTCCTCTTTCTGCTACCCAACCTAGTTCCTTTTTAGCTTTGGAAGGATCTGCGTAACAGATAGCTACATCTCCTGGTCTTCTATCTACGATTCGATAAGGAACTTGTCTACCTGACGCTTTCTCAAAAGCTTTTACCATTTCAAGTACACTATATCCATTACCTGTTCCTAGATTATAAGCTTCTACCCCACTACTTGACATTACCTTCTCTAGTGCTTTTAAATGTCCCATAGCCAAATCAACGACATGGATATAGTCTCTTACCCCTGTCCCATCTACAGTTGGATAATCATTTCCATATACCTGTAATTCTTTCAACTTTCCAACTGCTACTTGAGTGATATACGGCATAAGATTGTTAGGAATACCGTTTGGATCCTCTCCAATTAAACCACTTCCATGCGCCCCAATTGGATTAAAATAACGCAATAAGGCAATACTCCACGAAGGATCTGCAACGTATAAATCTCTCAAAATCTCTTCAATCATTAATTTTGTTCGACCATATGGATTCGTAGCGCTTAACGGAAATTCCTCTGAGATAGGTACTTGATCTGGCATTCCATAAACAGTTGCTGATGAACTAAATACAAGTTTCTTTACACCATACTTTTTCATCACATCACATAAAATCAATGTTCCAGAAATATTATTATGGTAGTAATGAAGTGGTATAGATACAGATTCTCCCACTGCCTTTAAACCTGCAAAATGGATAACTGCATCAATTTGGTTATTTAAAAAGACTTCCTCAACACCTTCCCTGTTAAGAAGGTCTATTTCATAAAATTTAATGTTTTCACCCGTAAGTTCTTTCACACTAGAAAGTGATTCAGGCTTGCTGTTAGAGTAGTTATCTACAATAATAATATCCTGACCAGTATTCAAAAGTTCTATACATGTATGGCTGCCGATATATCCAGCCCCTCCTGTAATTAATACCGCCACTTGGAAAAACCTCCTCTTGCTAACATTTTTTTCTTACCCGCAATATCTAAAAGAAGATATCCTTAATTATGAGTCTTGGAATCTTCTTTTTAAGCCTCACACAATGTCTCTTTTGATACTTCTCTGTTTCAATAAACCTATAAATTATTCATAGGTTAGTTATTCAAATACTTCCCTATCCGAAAAATACTTGAAATAACTTGTTTTTATTAATAATTTTTGCTTGATGTGATAGTGCATCCCATATAAACCCTAATCTATATTGAAAAGTTGTTCATTGGAAGGTCCTTTCACACTTCATTAAGCAATCATAAGTGATTTGTTAAGCCAAATTAGAGAGCTGTCTCCTTTATTGAAGACCCGATTCCTTTATAAATCTTGTTTTTTTCCGTCTCAATTCTTCCTTTTTAAATTTATGGTAGAGTTTCATCCAATTTTCACCCTTTGATATTCATGACAATCATTAATATAAACTCTCACTATTAGCCATATATAAAAACCCCAAAAGTTAGATTTTAACTCTAACATTTGAGGTCCAGTACACTATTGATATTTAATGTTCTATTTCCTTATTAATCTTAACATTTCTCTTTTTACCTTTGATAATCCCATTCTTACCTTGGAAGGGGATACTATCTTATCGTATTCACTTATAATCGGATTCATATAATTAACGAAGGCTTTAAAATCTTGGTTTTTCAACGCCGTCTTATAGGCAATAAAACTCTCCTTGTAAAGTAATTCCCTTTTCTCATAAACCTGTTTTCTCTTTGAGCTAATATTCTTGCTTGGATTCGTCCTTTTATTCGGACGCCATTCTCCCTTTTTATCCTTTAAATATAATCTATAGGCAAGACCTTCTCTTCTATGACGAATACCACTTGCCTGTGATTGATAAATTTTTTCAGTACTTATCTCGTCTAAATGAACTTTATCTAAGTTATTTTCGATAATCTTTTGTAACAATGGATTCCTAACTACTATAATATTAGTACCCAAGCTTTCCTTCACATACTCTGGTAACCAAGCATCTCCAACTGTGATATCTGCTGTCTCCCCTAATATATCATCACAAAATTCACAAGCATTATATTTAAAAAGTCCGTGTCCCCAATTTGTTGTATATAATTCTTTTGTCGGCTTACTTGCAACTACGGTATTCCCTTCTTTCAAACCCACTACTTCTACTCCGTAATCACTGGCATACCTATCCTCTAGTTTTTTTCTAAAATCAATTTCTTTCAATTGTTCAGGCTCTATCCCCAATTCCCAACCAATCGATTTTGCAAACATATCACTTTTCAAATGACCACATACAAGTGCTATGCAGAACTTGATGCTCTCTTTAATTGCTGTATCCTGATCAGCTAAAAGTCGGATTGACTTTATAAAACAAGGTATTCCAACTATGGCATATCTACCTGGATTACTTTTTACAAATTCCAATACATGTGACATTTCTACTGGATAATATCTTGACTTAGTACCTTTTAAGAGTTCTTCTTCATTATAGGAAATTTGATATTCAAATAATATATTTTTTTCTTCATTACTAGATTTAACATGAATAATTGCGTCTACTAAATCTAATTTTAATAGTTGAGCAGTGATCCACGACCCCATTCCGCCAGAACTTCCATTTTTTCTATAATTTCCTTCCGTTACATATCCTGCATAATTTTTTATAAAAAATCCAGTGAACTGATTAAATGTTGCATTATTTTCCTGATTAAATAATTCGTTACCAATTTCTGTTTCCTTTTTACTCTTATTAGAAAATGGGCAAACTGCCAAAACATCAACATCTATTTCTTCTTTTTCACTTTTCCCACCTAAAAATGGTATATATTTCCCATCTTCGTTCAATTTCATTGACAATGGGGATCCTTGCAAACTTGCACAAACGCCACACCCAATACAATAGTCATTTCTAACTACGGTATCCATTAACTCTTTTATATTTTCGTTCATAATTTCACACCCTTTAATCAAAGTTGAAACTATTCCAATAGGATCAATTATCAAAATAGAAACAGTGTCCTAATTAGCTTTCTTTAAATGTAGTCTATGGAAAATACCAACTAGTATATTAATTACTTTTCTATATATAGATAAAAAAGTTTGTTTTTCAAATTGATTAAATCCAATTACCCACATCATGCATAAATAAATAATTGAATATATAATAATCTTTAAAATTAAAATTATTATACCGTCATTTAGCATTACTCCATTTATCCAAAATCCGATTATAGTAGATAATGAAATTGGCACTGATAAGTATCCAATATTCTTCCAAAAAAGCAGCATATTAAGCCCAACTTTTTGTTGGTAATATATATTCAATAAGATTATATTTCCGATAAATAATGAAAATGCAGTAGCAACTGCAGTACCTAAACCACCAAATTTTATTGATAAAGGAATACTAATTACTATTTTAAAGATAGCAATGAATATTAAAATCATTGATCTAAATCCATGTAAATTTTTCGCCTGCAATATAGAAATCCCAATATTTTGAATCAAAGGGATTATTAGTGGTATCATTATTATCATTGTAATATAAAAGGCTTCTTTATAATCACTACCTGCCCAAAAATTGATAAAGGCTTGTCCAAAAAGAACAAACCCACTTAGAATATAAGCCATTATTATAAATTGTAATCTGCCAAATTTAATCATTATTTTTGTTAACTCTAAATTACCAATGTTATTATCCACCATTACCGAAATTCTAGGTAAAAATATTCCACTAATTGATGTAGAAAACATCATATAGAGGTTTATAAACTGCATTGCGATAGCATAAATCGCAACAGGTGCTGTCCCTGATACTATCCCTAAAATAAACTGATCAGTACTCCAATATATTTTATCAACTATTACACCTATAAAGATAAAAAAGGAATAACCAATAATTTCCTTCATTAAGGTATAATCAAATTTTGCAAAGTAAAAATTAATATTTAAATATTTAAAGCAATAATAAACATTATATATTAAACATAAAATATTTACTAGAGTACTAATAGCAACCATAGCCACAGACCCAAATCCTACTAGCAGGAAGGGGAGCGTTGATAAAGGAATTAATAATGATCGAATTATTGATACAATTTTCGTAACTACAAATCTTTCATATGCTTGCATTATTGATCCAAATATCCCCAAGGGAAAAGAAATTGCAAAGTTAAAAGTTAAAAGTAAAACCATAGTTTTTGCTTTTTCCAATTCATTTTTGTTCAAACTTAATTCAAACATATTATCCATATTGTAATAAAGCATTAAGCCAATAATAATAGTCAATATGCCGATGAAGGAATAAATTATCATGAACATTCCATTAAGTTTGGACTCTTCACCTTTATTTCCTATAGTTCTATTTCGAGCTGTATACCTAACAATTGCATTCCCTAAACCCATATCTAGAATACTAAGATATCCCACTACCGATCCTATAAGGGCGTATAACCCATATTCAGATTGGCCTAAAAGCCTGATCATTACTGGAGTATACAATAGAGCAATAGAAATTGTTATAAATATTGATAAATAAGATAACATTGCTCCAGCTTTAAGTTGATTCAAAATTCAACAACTTCCTTACTTAATTTTATTGTTTGTTTCTACTAATTTATTAATGTCTTCCATAGTTTCTACCAATCTCCTTTTGGCCATCCTATTTTTTTCTATCATTGATGCTTGAATTTCTATATATTCTTGATCTATCTTTTCGATAATTTTTTCGAATTTTCCCTTCATCTCATCATACTTTAAATATCTTATATCTATTATATAATCGCCAAGCCCATATCTATCTCCAATAATTCCCCAATATTTTGTGCTATAAGATAATGCTATAGCTGGTATTTCGCACTGAATAGAAGAAACTACAGGATGCATTCTACTGGAAATTGTAAATAAAGATTGTTGGATATAATCTCTAACCTCGAACGGATACATTTCTTCACTTTTAATGATGATTCTATCGCTATATTTATCTTTTACTAAATTATATAATTCATTTGCTATTAAACGATCATCAACATGTTCAGGCTTTATTACATGTGCAAGTAATACTAAACTCTTATTTGGATACTTATTCATTATCTTATCTATCATAAATAAGTTAAAATCTATCCAGTCTTCCCTATTACCTTCCTTTGAATATCTATAAATCAATTCACTTGGACAATAAGTGATGAATTTCTTACTTTTATCTAATTCTTGTTGTTTTGACAGAGGTAGTAAAGCAAGGTCATCAGTGATTTCTATATTTATCAAACCCAAAGTTTTAAGATAGTTTAGAGTAATAGCATCTCTTGGATATATTCGATCTATATTACTCAAAAGTTTTTTCATTATTGGCTTTCTGAAAGATTTATATGGCCCCATTGTTTGCCCCATCATTACAACTTTAAGTCCAGCCTTTTTTAAAATATTAAACTTAATTGCGTTTAATACTGGACCTTTCCACCCGTAATCTTCTGTATAATCGTCCCCACCTAAAACAACTACTAAATCAATATCTCTAGCTAAATTTGAGAGGACTTTAACTCCGTCTAAACCTGCAAGAATAGTTATATAATTATACCGTGTAATGCCTTCATTAAAAAGAGCGCCCATTTTAACAGGGAAAATCTCATCTATATCAGTAGCTTTTTTTAACCTTTTTATATTTATTTCATTATCGGTTTCTACATAGAAGTTATTTTTAGTTTTTGATATTTTGTTAAAATAACTAATAAAATTTTCTCCCATCATCATTGAGCCATAATTAAATGTGTTTGAACAATTATATATATATATATTCATTTTTTCTCCTTATTAATAATCTTTTTTATAATATAACCTTGTTGAAAAATAAAAAATTTCATAAAAGAGCTGTTAATAAATTTTAAGAATAAATTTTAAGTTAATTTCAACCCTATCTACTAACTTAAAGAAAAATAAAATAATCTATTTAAAACTTTATCATTTTAAATAGATTAAATAATGGACGTACATAAGAACGTAGCGTATTTTTAAATTTAAAGAAGCAAATGATTCCATGAGTAAATCTATATTTAATCATCAAACCAATGATACGTTTTTGAATATCACCATTTTCAAAATAATCAATATTACCACCCAAGATATCATCATTAATCATTTTATTTATCTGTGTTTTGGTTTGTTTTAAACTCATATCGCTGTTTTGGTGAAATAAATTTTCGAGACAATTTACTATACTTCCAATGTACTCATTTTCAACCATATATTTATTTTCGAAATTAAAACTATCATTCTCTATTAGAAATTTTTTCACTCTTTCAAATAACATTTTTTGATTCTCATATAAATCTTTTTGAAAACTACTGGTAAGGGAATTATTATTAATAACTAAATAGTTATAGTAATGATTATTAATAATATTTATATTATTACATACTTTGATGTACTCAAGATTAAACAAAAGATCTTCCCCCATTTTAAGATCTTCGATAAACCAAATGTCGAATTCTTTTAATAATTCGACATTAAACAATTTATTCCACAGAGGATTTATCAAATAATTATTATAAAATTCACCAAATCGGTCTATAAGCTGTTTCTTATGATACACTCCAATAATAGAAGGAGTTACCTGCTGAATATAAGAATTGTTCTTATGATTATTTATTAAATTATAACCACAGATAACTAATTGAATATCTTCGTTTATTGCTTTAACTAATTTTTCAGTCATATCAAAACTTATTGTATCATCAGAGTCCACAAACTGTATATATTTCCCAACAGCATTATTTATTCCGGTATTTCTAGCTATTGAAGGCCCACTGTTTGTCTGATGGATAACTTTTACACGAGGATCCTTTTTAGAGTATTCATCACATAAATTCCCGCTATTATCAGTTGATCCATCATTGATTAAAATTAATTCAAAACATTTAAAAGATTGATTTAAAACGCTGTTAATGCATTTTTCTAAATATTTCTCTGCATTATAAACAGGAACGATTATGCTTACGATAATATTATTAATCATATAATTTTCACATTTTCTCCGTTTAAAATTGTTAATGTAATAATAAGCATTTTTCAACTAATTATATTTACCCAGAATACCTACTTTTTTTCTTTACTAGCCTATTTAATACCCAAATCATTGTAGATACCCATATAAATTCTCTAACGCCATCTACAAAATACGCTCTTGTCCACCACAATAAACTAGGTACTAATATTAAATAAATTGATAAGGACACATATTCTTGTTTAAGAATACATTTTTGTATTTTATTAGAGATTAAAGCAATAAACATCCCAATAAAACCAACAAATATATATCCAAATTTCCCGAAACTATAGAATACTTCACCTAAATATGACCCACCCAAGAATACCTTTATATGATTAGGCCAGTTATTTACATAAACCGTTTTTGGAATTATAGAATCAAGGATTCCACCTATATTAGGGATTACAGTGAATAAACCTGCAAGATAATTTGTACCATACTGATAATCTTTTGTTACTTGAAAAATATCTATAGAATGTCCAAGAGTGATAATTGATCCACCAAACTCTGCTAATATATTAAAAAGTGAATACTCCTTAAAGGAATTACTCGCCATTTCCCCAAGCACACTGATATTATTAATTGATAACATACGAATTTGACCAATAAATGTTAGTGCAAAGCCTGATAAATAAACTAAAACAAAAATTATTATCATTTGTTTTAGTCCCATCCTCTTAATTATCTTCAAATAAATAAATAAAATTGTTATCAAATACATTGTTGGTCTTCCGCGATTTCCTGTCAGCATAAAAATAACTTGATAAATGACAATAATAAATAATATAAGATTAACCTTTTTATTATCTTTATTACCTATCAAAAGCATAATTGCTCCTATTTGAGTGAAATTCGCTATAATACCAATAAAACCATATGTGCCCACATTGTAGGTATCTAAGTAGTTACCATTTATATATAATAAAACTTTATTAATATCAATATATAGCATAGGGAAGATACCAATTAATATTAAGATGGTTCCTATAGACCTTACTACATGTAATTGATCTTTTATTTTTATAACGTCATAACTAAATTCATATTTCTTTCTTTTAAAGAGTATAAGACACATTCCAAAAGTTAAGAATGCATGACAATAAATCGAGTAGCTACTTGCATCTTTAAATGTATTTTCCGTTATGGATAGAAGTGGATTCCACGGGAGGTCTACATTAATATTAAAACCAAAAATTATTGAAATACCCAGATGGGTAATATAGGAAAAAATCATAAATAAGATTGTTAATGAGAGAAACGTTCTTTCTAATATAGCAACGGTAATAACATTGAACAAAAACTGGAATAAGACCAAGAGGGCAAACGGAAAAACCCATTCATCAAATGGGATAACATGTATATACGTAACCAATATCATTATCAATAAGTTTATAAAAACATTGAGTAAGATTAATAGCACCTTTTCGTTTGCTATATTCCTTAAACTTTTACTTTTTCTTAATATATCCATGCTGAAACCCCTAAGCGATTATTTATCTCAAAATCATACTATATCAAAAATAAGAAATTATATAATATAATTTCTTATTTGATTTCTCCTCTTTATTTTTCATCTTGATATACTTTCACATATTTACTACATACACTATCCATATCATATTCTTTATTTTTTAAGGATAACAAAATTTTATCCTTTGACACCGTTATTTGTTTATCCAATACTTTCTTTATTTCATCAGTCCATTCTTCAACCTTAAATGTATTACATCTATAAAATAATCCAGCACCTATATCATTGTTTAGTGGTACTCCTGGTGAAACAATACTTGGTACACCATTAATTTGCGCTTCTAATAAGGACATTGACATTCCTTCTGAAAAAGATGGAACTAAATAAACATCAAACATTCTCATTAATTCCATTGCATTTGTTTTGTACCCTAACATGCAAACATAATCAGACAACCCACATTTGCGAAATGATTCCTTTATTGAGATAAATTCTCTTCCATCACCAATAATAACCAAATAAGCTTTAATATCGTCTTTCTTTAAATCATTAAACAGATTAACTAAGTGTTTTGTATTCTTTTCACCTCCAATATACCCAACATACCCTAATATTTTTCCATCTTTAGGTATGCCAAAAGAGTTAATCAAATCAGCTTTATCAAAAGTCGAACAATTATCTATCTTATTAAGATTTATAAAGTTGGGAATAAATTCATAGGCCTTTCCAAAGGTAGCTCTCCCTGATTTATCTGCACATGTTAGCGTCTTAGTACATAGCAATCTATTAAATACTTTAAATATTGGCTGCAACAGTCTAGTAAGTCTGTTCGCACTCCCATCAAAACTTGATCCATGAGCATGGCCCACTCTAACATTAATGCCCTCAGTTTTAGCGGCTAAGCATGCCAACCATATAAACATTGCGGTATGAACATGTATAGCAAGGTATGGTCCATTTTTTCTAATTACTTCTTTTATACTTTTTATATATTTCAATGGATTAGAGTTAAATAATCTATTTATAACAAAATAACGACTCTCAATCGCTTTTAATTCCTCAATTACTTCTTCTGTAGGTTGCATATAGCAAATAAAATCACACTTAAAACCCCTGGTATAAATTCCCTTCGCAATATTTAAAACTACAGAAGCAATCCCTCCTGAGTTTAAGGAATCAACAACTACTAAAATCCGCTTTTCACCTTCCACATTTTCACTCCTGTAAAATTGATTTTTATCTAAATTAAATTATTAAATAACCACTATTTAGTATCTTTTAATATTTGTTTAAAAATATCAAAATGTACCTTAGCCATATTACCAATATTATATTTTTCAATTTCTTTAATACTATTTTTTGAATGTGCTTCAGACAATTCCCTATCTTTTAAGTATAAATTTATAGCATTAGCTAATTCTGTTTCATTATCAATTGAAACAATCTGTCCACATTCATTATTTTTAACAAGTTCAGTAGCTGCAATACAACCAGATGTTGATATAATTGGGAGACCACAAGCCATTGCTTCATTAATAACCAATCCCCAAATATCTTCTCGAGTAGGTAAAACAAATAAATCAGCCGCTCTATAATACTTTTTTAAGTCATCAAACTTAATAAAGTCTAATATCTCTATATTATGCAAATCTAGTTTTTTTATCTGGTTAAAATAATTACTTTTTTCTTCCCCACCACCAATCAATAACAGTTGAACATCTTTTGGAACATGAGCCCACGCATTAATTAATAAATCAAATCCCTTTCGTGGAATAAATTGCCCAACAGATATTACTACTCTATTGTTTTTAATACCAATTTCCCTTCTTAATTCTTGCTTTTCTTTTATTGAAGCTGGTTTTAAATAAATATCTTCCTTTGTTAAAGATGAAAACGGATAAATATATGTTTGATTAAGATTTGCCCCATAAAACTTTAAATAATTGTTTGTTTCTTGCCCCGAACTCAACCACCAACTTGCACTTCCAATAAAATATCTTTTTATTGCTTTTATTAACGGTTTATCTTTCTTTATCACACCACCATCACTATTTAGAATGAAGGGAATCTTTTTCATTCTAAGTGTTTGTATTGCAAGCATACCAGTAGGTGTACTATATCCCCCGACAATAAATAAGTCGAATTTTTTTTTATCAATCCATTTTATTACGGATGGATTAAGTGCTGAATCTTTACCATAGTTATATCCTTTTAAGTAAATACTCTTAAAATTCCTTTCCTTTTCATTGAACCAATCTTTATTACGGTTTGATGCATTTCTTCGCTCAAATAGTACAGTTAAATCACAGTACTTCCCTAATTCATTAAAAAAATCTACTCTATAGGGCGAAGGAACATTGGTCAAAAAAAGTATTCTCATATATCTCCAACCTTTTATATAAATAATAATTATAAAATCGAAAGTTCATACTAACTCTTACTTAACCTTTCGTACAACTCTATATATTCAATAAATTTTTTGTTCTTGTCAAAGCATTCCATAGCTTGATATATGCATTGTCGAGAATACTCTCCTTTTCCCTTACTCTGTATTTCATTAATACCATTCAGTAAACACTTTAAATTTCCTTTGGGTATGATCAGACCACAATCTGAATTAACACTCTCCACACTACCTCCAGTATCGAAAGTAATAACTGGTGTCCCGCATGCCAGGGATTCAAGGTTTGTTGTAGGAAAATTATCTTCTAGAGTAGGATTAACAAAAACATCTGCAGTGGAGTATATTTCAGCCAGCTCTTTAGTACTATTTGTTCTTGTAATCCCTACTATATTACTTGGAAGATTTTTTAATTGAGCTTCTGACAAACCTACCAAAACTATTATATTATCTGAATTAACTTTTTTTGATAGATCAATAAAGTATTGGAGTCCCTTTCTTTTTTCCCACCCACTTGAAACTCCTAATATGATAAATTTATTATTCAGATTATATTTTTCTCTAAATGTACTATTGGTATGTTTAAATGTATTTAAATCTATACCATTGTTAATTACTTCGACTGGATATTCTTTTAAAAATGATTTTTTAACCAATCCAGCAAGCCATTTAGAAGGAGTCACAATAGTCATATTCCTAACTCCACAAAAAATATTTTTTTTATCATTATAATTTTCTTTCGAACTATCCATAAAAATGCTAGCCGGATAACTATTCTTTTGTGGGCAATTATTACATTCATTTACCCACTTATCACAATTAATATAATCAAAATAAGCACAATGTCCAGTAAATGCCCAACAATCGTGTAAAGTCCAAACAACTGGCTTGTCTGCAATTTTTAGATAATCGAAGAGAATCTCAATATTTAAGTAGTACCCATGTAAATTATGCAAATGAATTATATCTGGATTCAAGTCTTCCAGTTCTTTTATAAATTTTTTAGTAGCATATGTTGAAGAAAATCCATGACGATCCAACAACCTTGTTTTAGCTACATGCATGTAATTGTCGAAATTATTCCCCACTTTAATGACAGTATCACATTCATTTACCTGCCCCCTACCAAAAGCTATATAACTTTCATGTCCTAACTTTTTAAGAATTTTATCAATATCTGTTGCAATCCTACCAGTACTTCCCACACCGTAAACTGAATTAATTTGTAAGACTCTCATTATTTACTCCAAACAACCCTATTTACATAATCAGTATATGATAAGATAATACGAACTACTTTATCCGAAACATTTGGCATACTGTAATCATTTACAAGCCTTAGGGTATTACCTTCTTGCCTATCTAATACCTCTAGCCCTTGTAAGATTCTTTCTTTTTTTAATCCTACCATCATTACAGAAGCTTCTTCCATTGCTTCAGGTCTCTCATGAGCTTGTCTAATATTCAATGCTCTAAATCTCAGAATTGAAGCTTCCTCACTAATTGTACCACTATCACTAAGTACAGCCTTAGCTAATGTTTGTAGTTTCACATAATCATTAAACCCTAAAGGTTTCAATATTTTTACTAATGGATTAAACTCTACTTTTTTAGCTTCAATCATTTTTCTTGTTCTAGGATGTGTACTTACTATCACAGGCAGGTTGTATTTATCAACGATAGAATTCAAACTATCAATCAAATCCAGAAAATTTCTTTCTGAATTTATATTTTCTTCCCTATGAGCAGAAACTACAAAGTATTTACCTTCTATTAAATCAAGCCTATCTAAAATATCCGATTTCTCAATATCAGCTTTTCTTGAATTTAAAACTTCAAACATTGGGCTTCCAGTTTTAATTATACGATCAGAAGGGAATCCTTCTCTCAGAAGATATTCTCTCGCTATATCACTATAAGTCAAATTAATATCTGCTGTATGATCAACGATTTTACGGTTCGTTTCTTCTGGTACCCTTTGATCAAAACATCTGTTTCCTGCTTCCATATGGAAAATTGGAATATGTCTTCTTTTTGCAGCAATTGCAGTTAAACAACTGTTGGTATCACCCAATACTAATAATGCTTCTGGCTTTACTTCTTCAAATATTGGGTCAATCTTAATAAGAATATTACCAATAGTCTCGACGGCAGTTCCTGTTGCTGCATTTAAAAAGTAATCAGGTTTTCTTAAATTAAAATCCTTGAAAAACACTTCATTTAATTCATAATCATAGTTTTGACCAGTATGGACAAGTACATGCTCGACGGCTTCTGATTCTTCTAATTTATGAATGACAGCAGATAATCTAATGATTTCCGGGCGCGTTCCCACTACTGTCATGACCTTTAATTTTTTCATATTTTAAACCTCCACAAAATATGTATCCGGATGTTCAGGATCAAACAATTCATTCGCCCACATCACCGTTACCATATCTGTTGTTCCTAAATTTTCAATATTATGTGTATATCCGACTGGAATATCGATTACTTCCAATTTGTTACCATCAACAAAATACTCTATTACATCATCCGTATCAATTTTTCTAAATCGAATAACACCTTCTCCACTTACCACCAAGAATTTCTCATTTTTAGTATGATGCCAATGGTTTCCTTTAGTTATACCAGGCTTAGATATATTAATAGACACTTGTCCCCGATCGGGTGTTTTAATAAATTCTGTAAAAGATCCTCGTTCATCAATATTCATCTTTAATGGGTAGGCAAACTGATCTTCTGGTAAATAGCTGAGATACGTACTATATAATTTTTTTACAAATGGATTACCTAGGTCCGGAACTAGACGTTCATCCCTACTTCTTTTGAATGTCTGAATTAAATGAACAATCGTGCCCAATAATTCTTTATGTTTTACAGGAACTTCATAGAATTGACCGTTTTTTGTTCCCTCGGTTAATGCATAGATTAACTCTTCTACTACATCGTCAATATAAACTAATTCTAACTCTACTTTTGGGTCGTTGACGGTAATAGGTAAATCACGAGAAATATTGTAACAAAACGTTGCAATAGCACTGTTATAATTTGGTCTACACCATTTTCCGAAAACATTTGGGAAACGGTAAATCTTCACTTCTGCACCTGTTTCTTTTGCATAATCAAACAAAATATCTTCTCCGGCTTTTTTGCTCTCGCCATATGGATTCGATAATCTAGCTTGAATAGAAGATGACATCATAACCGGACATGTATTTTGATATTTTCTTAGTGTCTCTAGTAGAGTAGATGTGAAACCATAATTCCCTTCCCTAAATTCCGAAATATCCATTGGCCTATTGACCCCAGCTAAGTGGAAGACAAAATCAGCTTGTTCACAGTATGTCTCAAAAATTTGTACATCAGTATCACGATCTACTTCAAAAATATTAGTGTATCCACAATTTTTTAATTCGATGACTAAGTTTCTGCCAATAAAACCTTTGGCACCAGTTACCAGTATATTCATCTTGTTTGCCATTTCTCTAGCTCCATACGAACATACTCCAATTGCATTAATTTCCTCTTAATCTGTTCTATAGATAGACGTTCAGTATTATTTGAATTATATTCTCCCTCAATTGAAAGCTGGTGATCGCCTTCAACAAAATACTTATCATAATTTAAGTCACGATTATCAGCTGGTACTCGATAATATCCACCCATATCAGTTGAAACAACTTTTTCTTCACGAGTCAGTAAAGTTTCAAATGATTTTTCACCGTGTCTAGTTCCAATTACTTTTATTTCGTTATCTACTTCAAATAATTCTTTTAATGCCTGTGCTAAGTCTCCAATTGTTGAAGCTGGAGATTTTTGAACCATAATATCTCCTGCCTGAGCATTTTGAAAAGCAAAGACAACGAGTTCAACTGCTTCTTCTAAACTCATTAAGAATCGAGTCATAGAAGGGTCTGTTACAGTCAATGGTTGTCCGTTTTTAATTTGCTCTATAAATAATGGAATAACTGAACCACGTGAAGCCATTACATTTCCATACCGAGTTCCACATATTAGTGTTTGCTCTGGATTAACCGTTTTTGCTTTTGCCACAAATACTTTTTCCATCATTGCCTTTGAAATTCCCATTGCATTTATTGGGTAAGCTGCTTTATCAGTAGATAGGCATATAACCTTTCTGACGCCATATTCGATAGCTGCTGTTACCACATTATCAGTTCCAATAATATTCGTTTTTACTGCTTCCATAGGAAAGAATTCGCATGACGGTACTTGTTTAAGTGCTGCTGCATGAAAAATGTAATCAACTCCATACATAGCATTTTTAACACTTGCTAAGTCTCTTACATCACCTATATAAAATTTAAGTTTGTCATTTTTATAGAGTTTACGCATATCATCTTGTTTTTTCTCGTCACGAGAAAAGATACGTATTTCTTTAATATCTGTGTTTAGGAACCTTTCCATTACGGCATTTCCAAAGGAACCTGTTCCTCCAGTAATTAATAAAGTTTTATTTTCAAACATGGTCATACCTCACTTTTTAAAATGACTCTCTAAAATTTCAACCGAACGCAATACATTATAATGATCCTCAATATACTTTCGACCATTGTTACCCATAATATTTAATCTATTAGATTTAGACATTTGTTTAGCTTTTTTTATAAAATCCTTTATATCACCGGACCAAGCCCACACACCATAATCCGTATTCTCTATCAAATCTTTAAGGTCTGTCACCTCATCTGTAGCTGCAATTACTGGCTTTGAGTACTCCATATAGGAAAGGATACGCGAAGGATAATTTGGAATAGTAAATCTAGGGTCTAATACGATTAATCCTATATCACACTCTTTAGTAATTTGTTCATATTCATTCCTTGGCAAGTTTTCAATTACAAGCGCATTAGTAATCTCATTTTCTCTAATAGTCTGCTCCAATTTATATCGGTCTGTTCCCCTTCCAATAAAGAGGAAGTACATATGCTTTTCATTTTTACATTCTTTTATTGTTTCACATAATAAGTCTATATACTGTGGTCTTCCCATATTTCCACCAAAAAGAAAAACCCGTGCATTATTAGGTATTCCATACCTCTTCCTCATTATGAAATCCTTTGGTTTTATATCATTTGTTAACTTTTTAGTATTAGGGAATAGCTCTACCTTTGACGAATCAATCCAAGGATTGTGTTCTAACAAATATTCCTTATTCGCGTTAGACATACAACCAATGAAATCTGCAGTTTGTAATAACTTTTTTTCCTTTCTTCTGAAAAAACGGTATAATATACTACTTTTTTTTATGATTCCTATATCTACTGCATTTTGTGGAAAAATATCTTTGAGCATTAAATAAGCCGGACAGTTAAACTGCTTCTTTGCCCATGCAACTAATGAAGCAATAGTCACTGGAGGAGATTCAAATAAGATAAAGTCGAACTCTCTTTCTCCTAAAAACTTTTTAATCCCTTGCCTCATAAGAACTGGAATCTTTAAGGTAGTAATTCCTTTTTCTATAAACCCTACATCATAATAATTTCCAGTAACTATACGAAGAACTTCGAAACCTCTTTCTTTTTTCATTTCTGTATACTGTTTATTTCTCACTTGTTCTGACACAGCCACAGTAATATCATGACCTGCTTCATGTAAAGTTTCTGCTAAATCAGTGTAAATTGTAGCTCCTTTATCTGGTTCCGGAAATGATGTTGCAATATATAAGACCTTCAAGATAACCTCTCCCCATCTTCAACCATAAAACTTTTTATACAGCCTTATTCCACAAATGAAAAACTTGGTGACAACCAACCTGCTTACATCCAACCTTATGATAAAAGTTTATTGCACCTATGTTTCTAATCTGTGTACCAACTTGAATTTCCTTTGATCCCTGTTTATAGGCTTCTGCTTCTACAGCTCTAAATAATCGCGTACCTGTACCACTATTAGTACACTTTTTAGACACTGCGATTAGCTCAACTATACATACATCATTAGAGTATGAGAATAAAAGGAAACCATTTAATTCACCTTTTTGATTCTTAGAAAGGGCAAAATATTTATCAGGCTTTTCAAAGGCGTTGAGAAGCCATTGTGAATATACTTTTTCTCCACCTCTATTCGCAAATTCAGGATCCTCGGAGAATTTTGAATACTGAAAGTCTGCCAATTCAATAATCAAGTTATTTCTTTCTAAACATGATTGGATTGAAATGTCACTTGGCCCTGTGAATTGTTCTCCTAGTTTTCTTTTGAATTGAACATTAACATCAGCTAAAAAGGCATGTGTATCCTTTCCAATTAACTGTGAGTTACCCGGCTCAGATTGTTCATTCACAATTGATATAAATTGATAGTCTTCGAACTTTACCTTTAATTCTAACCACTCATTTTGTGTAAGAGGTCTATGCAAGGTTGCTCTGGCACTAGATATCCCAAAAAAATCTGTATCCCATCTTAATTCATCAAAAGTTACTGCATTCGTTTTCAAAACAATATCCCCCTTACATTCCCTTTCCAATCTATTTATCAGAATTCGTACTGTTTTCTGTTACAAATACATCTTTTCGTTTCAAAACAGAGATTGCTGTTTTGAAAAAGATTTTCATATCCAACCACCAAGAAAGGTTATCAATGTAATAAATATCATTTTGAATTCGCTCTTTCCACGGTACAGTATTTCTGAAATAGGCCTGATTATACCCAGTAACCCCCGGTCTAATTTCTAATTTTCTTCCCTCATTACCTTCATATAATTCTTGGTGCTCAGGCAAGTCAGGTCTAGGGCCAATGATACTCATGTCACCTTTTATGATATTTAGTAACTGTGGAGTTTCATCCAAACTTGTTTTACGAATAAACTTCCCTACCCTGGTTAATCTAGGATCATCTGCTGCATTAAAAGTCGAGCCATCATCATTTCTAAGGTCAGGAGCATTCATTTTCATAGAGCGCAACTTGTACATGTTAAATACCTTTCCGTCCTTACCAAGTCTCGGTGCATTATAGAAAATAGATCCTTTATCTTGGATGTATATGATTGGTCCTAATATAACAAGGATTATGAACAAAATTGGAAGTGCTAGTAGAGCTAGTAATAAATCGAGCACCCTCTTCAAAAAAGCCTTATACATTATTCACAGTACCTACCTTCATCTCATTCAATATTTTTTTGTAATTTTCAACCACATATAATACATCCTCTTTACTTAATAAAGTATGAAGAGGGAGAGTAATCTCATTAACGTACTGCTTATATGCATTAGGATAGTCCTCAATATAGAAACCTAAATTCTTATAGGCAGTAAACATTGGTAGTGGTTTATAGTGTACATTACATGCAATGCCTGCCTCTGCCATTTTAACAATTATCTCGTTTCGTTGTTCTTCACTGATTCCTGGAATCCTTGTTAAATAAAGATGACCGGATGATGTGAAATCTTCACCGTAATGTTGTAAATGTTGAATTCCTAGCGGTAATAACTCTTTATCATACATTTCGATTATCGTTTTTCGTTTCTCTAATAAGCTCTTATATCTATTAAGTTGAATCAATCCAAACCCAGCCATAATATCGGTCATATTGCACTTATAAGCCGGGTAAATAATATCATATTCCCAAGCACCTTTTTGTGTTTTCGCTAGCGCATCTTTCGATTGTCCATGTAGACTGTATAACATATATTGCTTGTATAACCACTCATCATCTAATCCAAGGTCGTTACGCCAAACAACTGCCCCACCCTCAGCAGTCGTCAAATTCTTTACTGCATGAAAAGAGAAACATGTAAAATCAGCAACTTGACCACAATTCAATCCATTTCTTTGAGCCCCAAAAGCATGGGCGGCATCCGTCATTATAATGACTCTATTAAATAAACTCTGAATTTCATTATTAGGTTTAAATAGCTGTTTTTTGCTTTCTATGATTTCATAGACGAGATCATAGTTACACATCTTGCCTGCAATATCCACAGGTATAATTGCTTTGGTTCTTTCTGTAATTGCATCTGCTAATTTCGAATAATCCATTTCAAAAGAATCGGAAGCTGTGTCAACGAGCACAATTTTTGCCCCGATATGATCAATAACAGAAGCCGTTGCTGTATAGGTATAAGCTGAAGTTATTACCTCATCACCAGGACCAATCCCCAATATACGAAGAGTAAGTTCCATTGCCGCAGTTGCAGAATTTAGACATACAGCTTTATTAGTACCAATATACTCCGCAATTTTCTTTTCAAATTCCTTTGTTTTCGGTCCTGTTGTAATCCACCCAGATTGCATAGCCTTTATAACTTCTTCAATTTCAGCATCTGTAATATCTGGAGGGGAAAATGGGATATTTCTGAATTTAGTATTAATCATTATTATTAGTCCCTCTTTTTTTTAAAAATTTATATCAAAGTAAAAGATAGTTTTAATAGTTTAGTACCTAATTAGATCTCCAATATCCAATGAACTACTAAACCACTAAAATTCCAATATCAAGTTTAGATACCTTGTAATTACCTATAAATACATATTCGAAATGCCTCACCTAACACTCTCAGCTATGTTTCTTCCTATTATTTATTTGCTACCTCATAGAAAGTTGGTTGGCAACTTTTTTCAATCACCAACCAACATTCTGCCCCACAGATAGAAAAGACTATACTTTATCTCCATAACCTTTTCTTAGCAAGTGAGAGGTTATTTACCTTGCAAAATTAGTTTTAAATTGAATATTTGGATAGTCCACTATAAGTAGATTCAGCTTCTTTCTAACTACCAATCACTATCGACTGCTTCTCACCAAACTTTGTATTAGAGATTCCAACAAGCGTTTCTTTCAACTCAATAGAATCCTTATCAAGAAGCTTTTCCATTATTCCATAAAGTTCGTGCTTATCCATCGGCTCCGCTTTCCCAATAAAAATTTTCGGGAACACTTGTCCCTTCTGAACCTCATTTTCATTAAGCAGCTCTTCATACATCTTCTCACCAGGCCTTAAACCTGAGAATTTTATTCCAATTTCATCTACTGTATACCCTGAAAGAGTAATCAGGTTTTTAGCAAGATCTACAATTTTAACTGGTTCACCCATATCCAGAACAAATATTTCTCCTCCACGAGCCAATGCTCCTGCCTGCATCACAAGCCGTGAAGCTTCCGGAATCGTCATAAAGTACCTTGTAATGTCTGGATGTGTAACCGTTATAGGACCACCTGTTTGGATTTGTTTCTTAAATAATGGAATAACACTGCCGCGGCTACCTAACACATTTCCAAACCGTACTGCAACAAACTTCGTCTTACTTTCTTTCGCTAAATTCTGAATAATCATCTCAGCAAATCGCTTTGTTGCTCCCATTACATTAGGGGGATTCACAGCCTTGTCTGTTGAAATCATTACAAAAGTACCAATCCCAAACGTATCTGCCGCTTCTGCTACATTCCGAGTGCCTAGAATATTGTTTTTCACAGCTTCTCTCGGATTATATTCCATCAACGGGACATGCTTGTGTGCTGCCGCATGATAAATAACGTCTGGTTTATATTCGTCCATCACATCAAAAATTCGATTTCGATCCTGTATATCTGCAATAATCGGAACTATTTCAATAGATTCACCATATTGTTTTCTTAATTCCATATCGATTAAATAAATGCTGTTTTCTCCATGTCCCAACAACAGGAGTTTACCTGGAGTAAACTTGCATATTTGACGACATATTTCAGAACCAATCGAGCCTCCAGCACCTGTAACTAGAATAGTTTTTCCTTCCACATATTCAGAAATACTACTAATATCCAGCTGAATTGGTTCGCGTCCTAATAAATCCTCAACTTCTACATCCCTAAACTGTGTGACGGATACATTGCCAGACATGATTTCTTCAATCATTGGCATGATTTGAACCTTCGCCATTGTTTTTGAGCATTCCTCGTAAATACGTTTTATCTCACCCTTTGACAGGGATGGAATTGCAATAATAATGACTTCAATCTCATGTAAGGCAACAGCCATTGGAATAAAGGCCGTATCACCTATCACTGGTAACCCGTGGAATTCAAGTCTTTGTTTATTTGAATCATCATCAATAAAGGCAACAGGTAGTAAATCAGAGTCCACCTTATGAAGCAGTTGTCTTGCTACCATAGTTCCGGCTGCACCAGCTCCAATAATTAACGTACGCTTTTTTGTTGCATCAGATGTGTTGATGTAACGATCTCTGATAACTCTCCAGGAAAATCGTGATCCTCCGATCAAAAGAATATGAATCATCCAGGTGATTCCTAAAGCCCGTACGTACACATCCTGAAAAACGATTAGCTGAATGACAGAAGTCGTTAAAATTGATAACGTAACTGCTGTTACTATCGCAATTAACTCTCGTACACTCGCATATTCCCATGCCTTGTTATAAAGTTTATAGATAAATGCATATACATGATGGCAGATTAATAATGCTAGAGAGGTAATTAATAAGGTTTCCATTTTGAAAATTCCCAAATACGGATGAAGGATAAGGTAACTGCAATAAATAGCTGTCAACACGATAAGGGAGTCTAATAGGACCAATGTGGTCAGCCTTTTCCGGTATGTCACGTTCTAACATCTCTCCTCTAAAAAAGACCGATACAAAGTCCGGTCTTCTCCAAAATAGTTTATTTTTTAATTAAGTTTACTTTTTCTTCCATAAAACGTAATAAATCCGAGCGCAAAGTTTCATCCTGAAGGGCAAACTCAATCGATGTTTCAATAAATCCTAATTTCTCGCCAACATCATATCGTTTCCCATCGAAGTCATAGGCAAATACGCGCTGAATTTCATTTAGCTTTTGAATCGCATCTGTTAGCTGAATCTCTCCACCAGCCCCTATATTCTGCTCACCTAAAAACGTAAAGATTTCGGGACGCAATATGTATCTACCCATGATGGCAAGATTAGATGGAGCCGTACCTTTTTCCGGTTTTTCCACAAAGCTCTTCACCTGATAACGGCGGCCTTTTTGCTCTGTCGGATCAATGATTCCGTAGCGATTTGTTTCTTCCATTGGCACATGCTGTACACCTATAATAGAAGAAAAAGTCTTTTCATATTCATCCATTAACTGACGAAGGCATGGCTTGTCTGCCTGGACAATATCATCACCAAGTAAAACAGCAAATGGCTCATCCCCAATAAAATTCCGTGCACACCAAATTGCGTGACCGAGTCCCTTTGGCTCTTTTTGGCGGATATAATGGATATCGACCTTGGAAGGAGCCTGTACTTTTTCGAGAAGATCAAACTTGCCCTTTTCCATCAAGTTATTCTCTAAATCATACGCATGATCGAAATGGTCCTCGATAGATCTCTTTCCTTTACCGGTCACAATAATGATATCCTCAATTCCAGATTCAATCGCTTCCTCCACAATATATTGAATCGTTGGCTTATCAACAATCGGCAGCATTTCCTTCGGCATCGCTTTTGTCGCAGGCAGGAATCGTGTTCCAAGTCCGGCAGCTGGTATAATTGCTTTCCTTACTTTTTTCAAGGTGTAGCCTCCTTTTCTCAATCACTATATATAACGAATCATATATTTTACATTTACAGGAAAAACATCTAGGTATAAGTTCTTAATTACCAAAAATAACTAAAAATTATTAGACAATTACAATTACTATGTTTCATAATCAATATTAAGGGTATTTAATTTCGTATTTTTATAGTCGTTTTTATTTTTTATCACTTACATATTAATAAATATGGGCATCTAACCCACCCTCACACCATCCTACCGATGACTTGCATCTAAGGAAGTTTATCATACTTCCCACAGCATGGCCGAGTGTCTCCTTTGATAACGGCTAGGAGGCATCACCTAAATTGGTTCATCATTAAAATAACCCTAAAAACTTACGCTGTCTGACTGGCTGCGGCATTTCTCTCATGATTGTCTGCCCGCTAATGAGTAACTCTGCATTTTCTTCAAAATAATAGATTTGGTCCAAACCAAATTGTTTCTCAATTTCATCTAATGCTTGGTTCATCCAAAATTGTCTTGTTGATACATTATGTGCATCGGATGACACAAAATGAATTAAGTTAGAAGATAGTAAATCCATTGATACTTTTTTTATTTTCTTCCCAAACTTACCTGCAATACTGCCGCACGTAAGCTGAGTGCTGACGCCCTTTTGGACAAAGTCATAAAGGAGATTTGGATTTTCAACAATGGCCATATTCCGTTCCGGATGAACCAGAATTGGATTAATACCTTTTTGTTGAAGTTCAAAAAATAATGTACTTGCATACCTTGGTATATGATTTGAAGGAAATTCAATCAAGAGATAAGAGGAATGGTTTATTGTTTGAATCAAACCCTGCTCCAGATCCTCGAGCAATTCACCGTACACCCTGACCTCTTGGCCGGGGAGAACCTTTAATGGAATTTGGTTTTTCTCCAAATGTTCATTTAATTGATCAATCTCGGGTAATAGTTTTGTTCTTATATTTTCGTACGCACCATTTTTATGATGCGGGGTTGCGATGATTGTGTCGATACCTTCGCTCACAGCAAGCCTGGCCATGTCTATTGAATCCTTTAAACTCTGTGCACCATCATCTACACCTGGCAGGATATGACTATGTATGTCAATCATTTCATCAAGCAACCCCAATCGTTGTATATTTATTCCAATCAATGAATCTATCTTACTCACTTTTAATGGAAAAGTCTAGTTAATTTGCTACTTCTTACCGTAATAATAGTACGTATTATCCTTCATTTTTTTGTTATTAAGAACAGCACCTAGGATTTTAGCCCCAGTTTTCAATAATAATTCCTTCGTTTTGATAGCATCGTCTATCTGTGTTCGTCCGCTGCTTACTACTAGAACGACTCCCTGGCAAAGATTCGCAATAATTTGCGCATCGGTTACGGCAGTCACTGGCGGTGTATCAACAATAATGACATCAAAGTGCTCCTTTGCCTGATTAATTAAATCAGTCATCGCTCTTGATGATAGCAACTCTGCCGGGTTTGGCGGGAGCGGTCCGCTTGTCAGTACATGTAAGCCCAAAGGCTCAACAATTTGTAATGCTTTATCAAACTCTATTTGTCTCGTTAATACACTTGTTAATCCTACACTGTTCGTAAATGAGAACGTATAATGCGAAGAGGGTTTGCGCAGGTCGGCATCTATAAATAAAGTCCTTTTTCCCTGCTGAGCAAAAGTCACGGCGATATTGGCAGCAGTTGTCGATTTTCCCTCAGTCGGTCCTGAGGATGTAATCATAATCGTTTGCATTTCCTCGTCTACCGAAGAAAATTGAATATTTGTTCTCAGCGTACGAAACTGCTCCGAAATCGGTGATTTTTGTTCAAAATACGTGACAAGCTTCCTTTGATTGCCGTTACCGATCTGTTTACTTTTCTTACGCGCCATGCTGTTCACCTCTTCCTGATCGCTTCGCTCTTGCTCTTGACTCCATCTGTGTATTGCTTGTTTCAATGACACCAATTACACCAATTATCGGTAAATCGAGGATTCGTTCGATATCCTGCTCGGTTTTAATTGTATTATCCAAATAATCCATTAAGAAGGCTATTCCGACACCAATCATTAATCCGACTACCATCGCAATCGCGATATTAAGTAGTGGCTGCGGTTTTATTGGTGATGCATTCTCTGAAACCGTTGCCTTCGCTAGGATACTGACATTATCGACATTCATGATATCGACAATCTCTTCTTTGAAAATCTCCGCTGTTGTATTAGCTATTTTCGCCGCCATGTGCGGATCCTCGTCTGTAACGGAAACATTCACTACCTGAGAATTTTGTTCACTGGCAACGGTGATTTTATTAGTCAGTTCACCCGCTGATAAATCCAAATTTAATTTCTCAATGACTTTATCTAATATGGCTGGACTCTTCATAATGACGTTGTATGTTTCGATGAGTTGTAGATTCGTTTGAACCTCATTGTAGTTATAAGCAGTTTCTTCACCCTTCGCTTGATTGACAAGCAGCTGTGTGGAAGATTGATAGATTGGAGTTAAAATAAAAAAGCTTGTTACTCCGCTAATCAAAACTGCCAAAACGGTAATCATGATGATGAACCATGCACGTTTTTTTAAGGTTTCAAATAAATCCTTCAAGCTGATAGTTTCTTCCATTTCATCCTCCGATTGACATAATATTAAACATTATACAATAAAACAACAATAACTTATCTGTTTTTTGTTAATTTTATATATTTTTTATAATATTTGCCGTAAATATATTGTGTATCA
Source organism: Pradoshia sp. D12 (assembly GCF_008935075.1). Classification (NCBI taxonomy): domain Bacteria; kingdom Bacillati; phylum Bacillota; class Bacilli; order Caryophanales; family Bacillaceae; genus Pradoshia; species Pradoshia sp. D12. Next base: position 3,696,762 of record NZ_CP044545.1, read on the forward strand.
AATGATATGTCGTTTAGTCTTAAAGCTAGTGAGTAATATCACAGTTTGTGCGAAAATAAAATTCAACGTCTCGTATACTCTACGTTCTGAAAACTTCCATTACTAAGATAATTGAAAATGCGTAATTTTTAAAGTGGAAAATAATACTTAAATTTTAGAAATATGTTTATTGTAATAATACACTTTATTCTCTAATTTTAATACTAAAGAAGACGACTTTTAATTTCTTAATTACTTATCTTTATATATTTATAGTCATTATCTAAATCTTACTTTATGTCAGACTCTTTAAAAAAATCTACGTCTGCGTTAAACTGTAATTGAGTCAACCTACTAACTCCTTTCTACTTTTTGGGTAAATGAAACAGTGATACTAATAGAGGGAATTAGACTTATTTATTCAAAACAATAAAAATCATATTTGTCAGCTGGAGGATGGAACATGAAATATGTCACAATATTTTTCCTTACAATATTCACCGTTCTTGTTATAGTTTTTGGACAGTCATACTGGAGTAATCAAATTGAACAAACTGTTGCTATGGAGAATGAAAAGAAGCAAGCTGAACCCAAAAAAGAAGAGAATCCCTCCTCTCAATTTGAAATTGTAGAAAATGAGGAACTTAAGAGCGCCCTTGAAAAAGGGGTTAGCAACCATAAAAAAGCTAACATCTTGATTGCCGGCTCCAAAGCATTAGGAGATCAGGATAGCGGTTTAGGAAAAACAATTAGCCAGGAAATAAAGGATGAATTTGAAGATAGCGTAAAGGTATCTTACATAGAGTTTGCCGGCACCTCCACCGAATTAATAGAAGAAGGCTTAATCAGTGATTATCAAGAAACGAAGCCAGATGTTCTTATTCTTGAAACTCTGACCCTGGCTGATAATGGCAATGTTGAAGTGGAGGATAATCACGATAATATTTCTACTATCATTGAAGAATTACAATCGATCAATGAGGATCTTTACGTGATTCTTATGCCTACTCATCCTATCCCAAATGCCACTATCTATCCGAAACAAGTGGACGCATTAAAGGAATATGCGGCAGAAAATGATTATACATACATAGATCACTGGGAAGCTTGGCCTGATTATACGAATGAAGCCGAGTTGATGGAATATTTGAATGAGGATAAGAGCGCTCCAAATGAAAAAGGGATAGAGATTTGGAGTAAAGAGGTCTTGAAGTTATTTGGAATATAATAAGAAGAAAGCACTGAAGATAAGATATGTATTTTCGATGTGTATTAATTAAACTTATAGAGTTACTAATTACTTAAGCACCCATTTTGGGTGTTTTTTTGTTTTGAGTCTAATCCAATACAATCACCACATCACTCTTTCCTCTCTCCACTAAAATATATTTCAGGAAATACTGCTCACTAAAAAATTTAGATATCCTATTTTCATCCTAGTTTTTTTACATTCTTTTACAAACCTCTTTAAATCTATTCGATTCATCCGATGAAAAGAAAAGAATAAATAAAAAAAGAGGTGAAAGAACTTTTGGGAAAATATTTTATTAAAGCTGCCAGTTTGCTGATTTTGCTATCATTTATCATTACTCTGTTACCAGAGAAAGCAGATGCCGCTAGCTTTACATCTAAAGTCAACGCTGATGTCCTAAATGTCCGCTCCAAGGCAACTACCAAATCCTCTGTCATCGGAAAAATCAAAAAAGGGAAAGTGGTCACAGTTCAATCTGAGCAAAATAACTGGAGCAAAATTACATACGATAAGAAGACCGGTTGGGTAATGAGCAAATATCTTACATATTCCAATTGGACAGGATATGCAAAAGTAAATAACCTGTCTATTAAGAAAACGGCCTCTTCCTCTGCCAAATCTCTTGCGACTATTAAGATAGGGACAGCCGTTTCAGTAAAAGGTCGAATGGGAAGCTGGGTTAACGTCTATTATTCCAGTAAAAAGGTGACTGGTTGGGTATCTATTTCAAGTCTAACAAAGTCAAATCCTGCGAATGGTACAGCAAACCTCGGAACCTATTATGTCACAGCTACTAGCCTGAATGTACGTGCAACAGCGAGCACAAAAGCAAAGGTCATCACAACTGTGAAGAAAGACGCTGCCCTTACGCTTCAGCAAAAAATTGGTTCTTGGGGGAAAGCAAAAACCTCTAATGGTAAAGTTGGCTGGGTGAGTCTCTCTTATCTATCTACTAAAAAACCGGTTGCGAATCTTGGTACCTATTATGTTACGGCTAGTAGCCTATCTGTTCGCGAAAAAGCCAGCACCAAATCCAAGATCATCACTACTGTAAAGAAAAATGCTGCCGTAACTCTTCAACAGAAGAGTGGTTCCTGGGGGAAAGTAGAAACCTCTAACGGTAAAATTGGGTGGGTATCCCTGACTTATATTTCTACTAAAAAAACGGTCGCGAATCTCGGAACCTATTATGTTACAGCCACTAGCTTGAATGTTCGTGAGAAAGCCAACACTAAAGCAAAGGTCATTACAACAGTAAAGAAAAACGCTACGGTTACTCTTCAGCAGAAAAGTGGTACCTGGGGGGAAGTGAAGACTTCAAACGGTAAAGTTGGCTGGGTGAGTCTCTCTTATCTATCTACTAAAAAACCTGCTGCGAATCTTGGTACCTATTATGTAACAGCTAGCAATTTGAATGTACGTCAGAAGGCGGATACTTCATCCAAAGTCATCACGACTGTGAAGAAAAATGCCGCCCTTACTCTTCAGCAAAAAAGCGGTACCTGGGGAAAGGTGAAAACCTCTAACGGCGAAATTGGCTGGGTTGCTATGAAACATATTTCAACTAAAAAACCGGTCAATACGAAAACACCACAGCCGGTATCAAATAAAACAGAGTATCTGGTTACCAACACCAACACTTCTTTGTATAAAAATGCTGACTCAAAATCTACCGTATTGGCTTCAGTTGCTAAAAACTCTAGTGTGATGAAACTGAATACAAACGGTAGCTTTACACAGGTTAAACTGGCATCCGGCCAGATTGGATGGATTACCAGCAAAACACTAATCGTTTCCAAAAGTGTGCAAGGAAAAGTTATTGTGATTGACCCTGGACATGGCGGGTCTGATACAGGAGCTATAGGGGTAAAGTTAAAAACAAAGGAAAAGACTATTAATTTAAGTACTGCCAATTATTTAGCGACGATACTGGAAAATGCTGGAGCCACTGTTATTATGACACGCAGCAATGATACCTTTATTTCATTAGCCAACAGAGCAGCAATCAGTAACTCAAAAAAAGCCGATGCGTTTGTCAGCATTCATTACAATGCAACTCCAGCCGCATCAGCATCTGGAATTGAGACTTTTTACTATCAAAATAGTAGTTTGGCAAGTGCTATACACGGTGAATTGATTAAAGCAACAGGGTTGAAAGATAGGAAAGTTAAACAAGGTAATTTTCAAGTCATAAAGAGTAATAAACAACCAGCTACCTTGCTAGAACTTGGATTTCTTACAAATGCAGCCGAAGAAAAAACCATTTCCCAATCCAGCTATCACAAGAAAGCAGCACAGGGTATTTTAAATGGCTTAAATGTATATTTCAAAAATAAATAACGTCCAGCCTGAAGCCTCCGATCATCCTCGGAGGCTTTTAATTTTCACTAAAATCCAATCCATCACTAAACCTTCGGAATACACTAAAACGATTATCCATAAATGGATGTGATAGGGTGCCAAATCAATTGAAAGAAATAGTTGGAGCCTGGCTGACGGCTATCGGAGCCATTGTTGTAGCCATCGGCTCTACTCCAAACACTGGATTACCAAACAAAATACAAAGAGAACTTAATTTAGTCGGGAATGCTCTGGAAGCAGTCGGTGCCGGCTTAGCCGCAGACGGACAAGATAATAAATCCTCACTTGAATATGCAGGGAATGTTATATCTAGTATCGGAGCCTTGGAAGTCATTACTGGAATTGCTGTTGATTTCCCTGAACCTACCAATACGAATATTGCGATTCAGGGTAATTTATTACAGGCATTAGGCAGCGGAGTCAGTGCAGCTGATGAATTAGGCGATCAAACCACTTTAGGAGAAACAGAAATCTTAATAGGTAATATTCTCCAAACCATTGGCAGTGTCATCCAAGCATTCGGCGTTAAAATTCAAGTTAATGACCAGCAGGAGGGACAATTCTATGTTGCATTGGGAAGCTGGATTCAAGCCGTTGGCGCTGTTCTATCCGCCATCGTTCAACAACTCGAGGAAGCTCATGAAAATAAACCAGGTATTAACGAATAAGATGCCCTCCTCTGGAGGAGGACATTTTTACATACAGGAATAGCTTTAAATAGTAGGGAGAAAAGCGGAGAATCCAATAGAGGTATATATCGGGACCAGCTTTCTGTGCCCTCCGCTAGATGACGAGCTGATTAGCGACAGTATATTCTGGACAACAAGATTTCCTGAAGTTTGATGGATAGTGGGAGTTGGTTTATAGAATATGTCGGAAAGAAATAGCTGCTATCGTATCACTTGAGAAGATTCCCATGATGACAATAAGTCTAATCCCCTAATAAACGTTCTTTTTTAAATTTCTTAAACTTTTTACCGACACCTTCTGCTATTCAGATAGCCGTTATACAGGTTTCCCTATCACTTTTCCACAGTTGCTGGCTAACCATTTCATTTAAAATGACTATTTGTTGGTATTTGTTTTGTTTCACTTCGTGTTTTTTACGGTATAAATAGAGTACAACCATTCCAAATTATGTATAAAAAAAGGAGGCGCGAAACTATGAGAATCCGAGCAGGCAGTTGGAGAATGCTTTCTAAACAAGAAAAGATCTTTATCCTGAATGCAGTCAGTCAGCGTCGGATATTTTAATCATCGCCAATCGGATGGTTCCTTACCTCAAGTATATTTGTAGGGCAGGAACGTAGGTTAAAGGTCTTTTCCTCTGTTCACTTCTAAAAAGATAAATATACAATCCTTCGCTTTATTTTCTTTCTCACTTTTTCCTCCATTGTTGCTTTCAAGTAACCAATCATCCGTATCTTGACGGGTGATTATTTTATTTGGGCCTATTCATTAATCGATTGATTAATTTGGTCTTCTAACTCCTCCGGGTTGAAAGTATACTATACATATAGATGGTTACTGTATTTTGTCATAAAAAATTCAATATGTATTATTTGAAATTATCTTCAATATGCCGATATAGTAGAAGTAAGTAACCGTTACTTATTACCCAATCCTAAAGGTGGTGTGAGGAAAATGGCGAATCTAAAAATATCCCCACTATTTAAAATATCCCTAATGATTATACTTACTGTCCTTTTATTCGTTAGCCTTTATTTTATAAAGGGACCGTTTCTCGATAAGGATACTCTTGTCAAAAAAGTTGAGACCGCTCTCGCCGATCAAAATGTACATCAGCTCTCCCGGATTCTAACCTCATCAAATGAAGACCTGGTTATTGACGAAGAAAATACAAAGATCTTGATGGATTACCTTCAAAAAAATCCTGATTACACCCAAAGCCTTCTGACAGTTCTCCATGAACAATCCCGATATTATGATGATGATTCATCCAAAACAGGTAAGGAACAGCCCAGGATTGAAGGATTTTTAACACTGAAAAAGAATACGAATTCCTGGCTGCCGGACAACTATTCAATTGAAATCGATCCAGTTTATCTGACGATCACCACAAATTCTAAGCATGCCACCTTAATGGTGAATGGTGAACAAGTCATTAAGGCCAACGAAGCCATTTATGAAAAGAAAGTCGGCCCCCTTCTACCGGGAGAATACAAAGTCGAGGCAAAATTGAAAACAAATGATACGGATATCAACGAAAAGAAGCAGGTTGTTTTGTGGAATAGTGATGAGAAAATCAACATGAATTTAAATGATGAGGAAGTCGGCTTGGATACAAATGAATAATGATAAGAAAGACAAAGATCGGTCTTTGTCTTTTTTTATTTCATTCTTTACAAATATATACTGAAATATCATAAGCAACAAAAAAGAAACTTAGGTCTATTCTCTTATTATATTGTTAAAACTTCTCAGTATACTTTTACAAATAGGAAGTTTGAATCAAGCACAGAAAACGAACATTCGATAATATTGTAGAAGAAAGCCCATTTTTATGATTCGTTTTTCCATATAAAAGTACTGAGAAAATCATTTCCTCAGTACAGAAAAATTATTCTGATGTAAACAGTTTCTTAATATACTGTTGGCAACTCATCCGACGTCTTATCATCTTTTTCCTTCTGTCTCACATATAAAAATTCATCAATATGGTTAGCCAATTGTATTCACTCCGTTACTCAGTTTTACATTATACATGGTTGGTAGTTCAGCTACTTGTGTGGGCTTCACATTATACATAGTCGGCAATTCTGCCACTTGTGTTGGTTTCACATTATACATAGTCGGTAACTCTGCCACTTGTGTGGGCTTCACATTATACATAGTCGGCAATTCTGCCACTTGTGTTGGTTTCACATTATACATAGTCGGTAACTCTGCCACTTGTGTGGGCTTCACATTATACATAGTCGGAAGCTCCGCTACTTGCATTGGTTTTACATTATACATAGTCGGAAGCTCTGCTACTTGCGTTGGTTTTACATTATACATAGTCGGAAGCTCCGCTACTTGTGTTGGTTTTACATTGTACATAGTCGGAAGCTCCGCTACTTGTGTTGGTTTTACATTATACATAGTCGGAAGCTCCGCTACTTGTGTTGGTTTTACATTGTACATAGTCGGAAGCTCTGCTACTTGTGTTGGTTTTACATTGTACATAGTCGGAAGCTCCGCTACTTGCGTTGGTTTTACATTGTACATAGTCGGAAGCTCCGCTACTTGTGTTGGTTTTACATTGTACATCGTTGGGAGCTCTGCAAGATCCGTTTTAGAAATAGTAATTGTCGCTGTCAAAGCACTGATACCTAACACACTAGCACCGATTAACATAATTTTCTTTTTCATACATATTCCCCTTTTCATTCATAAGTTTATAAGTATAATTGGTTTATGTTTATACTTACATTTAACCATATATTTACTTTTAAAGGTTTATTCGATACAGGGACTTTAGATTCAATTTATTCAATATAAACAAGCACATACATACTTTTTTACATATAAATATAACTATAGGAATACTATCGGAAAGGGGATACCATGAATGGATTTCTCCGCAATTGGTCAGCGAATAAGAGATTTGAGGAAATCACTTAAACTATCTCAAGATGAGCTAGCCCAAGGAATATGTACACAAGCACAGATAAGTAAAATTGAAAAAGGTGATGTATATCCTTATGCTAATACCTTATATCTCATTTCACAAAAATTAGGAGTGGATGTTAACTACTTCTTTGAAATTGGTTCTACTCCTAGAGTAGACTATGTTAATGAGGTAAGCAGACAGTTACGGCTGACGCGGCGCCATCTCCTCTACGAAGAGATGAATAGAATTGTAAAATTAGAAGAGGACAATCCGCTCTTTACGCAAAATGGGCGTAACAGACAGCTGATCTTATGGCACAAGGGTGTCTATGAGCATGCTGTAAATAATAATGTGGAAAAATCTATAGAATTGCTTAAGTCAGCAATTGACTTAACACATGTTTTGGATAAAGTTTGGAATGAAAGAGAAATAGAAGTACTCATGTCTATGGGAGCAGTCTATGTTACAGACAATCAGAATGAGATTTCTCTAAAAATATTTTTGGAAGCTAAAGAGCATTTATCACATTTAGTTTTCATTAGTGATCATTCGATTTTACCGCGGCTGTATTATAATATTGCCAGAGTGTATACTCGATTGAAACAATATGATGAATCTATTACATACTGTAAAAACGGTATAAAATATTGCTTAGAAAAAGACAATCTATTCCCATTGGCTGAATTACATTATCAAGTTAGCTACAATCTTGAAAAGCTTGGTAAGTATTCGGATTCCATATATTATTTAAATAAGGCTATTTCGATATTCGAATTAATCGAAGATAAAAAATATATGAACCTTCTGAAGGAAAAAAAGAGTTCCTTGGAATTACACTACGGAGACATAACAAAAGCTGATCATTCTAAAACATGATCAGCTTTTTCTATTATACCATAACAATATTATCACCCGTTAAAGCATCTACATAGATATTTACTTTTCCAAAGAGCTTTTCTGAATGATATATATACATCTTTTTACCGGCGCCTAAGATCAACTAGATTTTAAGAAAGGCGAAGTTGTGTGTATTCAATTCGCCTTTTCTCTTATTTGAAGCTATTATGTTCCAGCTTCTCTCCAATAAATATTACTTTCGAAATTTTCTCCATACAAAATATAAGACAATCCCTGTCAATCCACCCACTGTATCAATCATCACATCATGAAAGAGTGGCGTGCGGTCACCTGTGAATGACTGATGCCATTCATCTGAGCAGGCATATAGAAAGACAATTCCCATCGTGATTGCCGTTACCTTCACCGCTCGCTGTACCCATACTCTGACGATACTGGCCAATATAAACGCCATTACAAAGTAAACGCTAAAATGGGCACCCTTACGGATAAAAAACTCAACAAAACCCGGCAACCCTAACGCTTCCACACTAATCTCTACACCAGCATAAGTGAAGCTTATTTTTGAAAGCAAAGCCACTACCGAATCAGGAAGCTTTAAGTTCTCACTCAGCAACGGTTGAATGTTTTGTTCGGTATAAGGCTGTGAGGAGGAATAAAATACTACTCCCACAACCAACAATAAAAGGATTAAACGGTATATGATCTTTTTCCTGTCATTATTCATATTCCTATCCTAGCGGAATTCATCCGCAAGGTAAATGCCAAAGACTTGCAGAATGGAGATTTTCTCTTAATCAATCGATTGATTAATTCGTTTTGTATGTACTATGTATGCTTGCCTGTATGAAAGATATTAAAACACCATGGCTAATAATCCTATTGCTGAGCTGTTTTACGGTTTTGGCTAATCTTTTAGGGTGGTTACTTTTTAATAGGTATGAAACGGAGAGGCATTATCGGGAATTAGCTCATTTACAGTACAAATCGCTCAATAGATTGCTAATATCCCTAATTTAGTAATATAAGCCGATAAATTAACGTCTCTAGGGACATATGAACAGATCCTGTTTGTTCATTCTTCCCAAAAATCTCTTTTTATGCCTACATTTAAAGAAAGATAGTCTTTTAGTCATTGCATTCTCTCCAATAACAGTATTGCCTTAAAACACCCAGAGAGAACTTTTACCCGGTAATTGCTACTTCATCTCTTATAAATGCAAAAAGACCAAATCCCGCCTCCTAAGAGCAAAATTTGGTCTTACCTTATATGATTTATGCCATACTGGCTAGTCGATTATCTTGGTAACGAATATTTTGGATTCCAATGACGTTTAGAAATTTTTTGATTTCATTAATAGCGGCTGTTTTATGTCCGTCTATGACTGCTAGGTCCGTGACAAAGGCAATTTTCGGGTATTTTGTTTCACGTTTCTTAGGGTTTAGCATCGGCTTTTCTTCAATAAGTTGAGCGTCCATTTCCTCTTCACATGTCAGAATAACCGCTTCACCAATTTTCATGTTTTCCCAATCAAAAGAGAACGAAAATTCAATTGAACACTCACCGTCAATAAACTTTGGTTGTACTTTTACGTTTAACTCCACTATGCCCAGCCTCCTTCATTGGTTATTTGTTCCTAGTATAACAGGAGTGCCTATGAAGGTGGCCTGACCACATATGAGTAAAACACCAATATTCTTACATGTTTATTCAAAAATGCTCGCTCTGGCGCATATTTTTATAACTCCAGGAATATTCCTAGACGAATATTTTATATTCTTTATTCTACCTTTAATCCCTAAAATATTCCATATGTTTTTGTAAAATTCCTTTAATTCTTTTGACCTCTTCCGCGCGAATTACCTCATAATAGATTCCATTTATTTTTTCAGCTGTGCCTTCCATACTGATATGATCAATATGCTGAACTGCCTCCTTATAGTTATTTTTTATTTTTATCATCTCTGAAATTGTGATATTTGTTTTCACATTATTCATTAAGGTAGTAGCGATTTGATCATAGTGAGTTAAGCTTCGGATATTGGCACCTGTTCGAATTACCTCTCCAATGACCTCGTACCGGCGTTGTTGCCGCCCTTCTTCACCATTTGGCTCCAGCTGGCGCATGCGCATATAGGCCAATGCCTCTTCACCATTTAACTGGATTTTACCTTTAGCAAAATGTTGGCCATCATAAGAGAAGTCTAACTGGTTTTCAACGGTAATACCTCCGATGGCGTCCACCAGCTCCTCCACCCCATCCGTATTGATGCTCACATAATAATCAATCGGGATTCCGAAAAACTGTTCAACTGTCTCCATCGACAGTTCCGCTCCGCCTTCTTGATAGGCATCGCTGATTTTATCCCAATTCTTGCTTCTAGCAATTTTTACTCTTGTATCCTGTGGAATACCAAGCATTTTAATGTTATTGTGTTCCGGATTGACCGTTATGACCATTGTTGTATCCGGTCTGCCGTTTGTATCTATACCAAGCAGCAATAATGAAAATGGCTCTTTTTTAGTTAAATCAATCTGTTCTTCTCGATAGGGTGATTGGCGTTCTCGCAGTGGATCCTTTATTGCTTGAAAGGCCTGATAAATCGGATATCCGACAACCAGGACAATTACAATTACGAACCCGGAAATCCATAACCATCTATATTTCTTTCGTTTATCTGCACCTCGATTTACATTCATCGCATTCTCTTCTTTTTAGTTTTTATCTTTAGTCTTCTACTTTCCTCCCCCTTTTCATACGTTTTTTTGATCAGTTTTGTTACAATTAAGATTAAACTTGGTTAAACTGTCTCGTAAGGAGAATGATATATGCACGATGCACTTAAATTCTACGGGGAGCGAATTTCGGATATTCTCTCTCCTAAATCAACTAATGATGTTAATTTAGTTTCGAAGGGTCTTGTTCTTTATCGTCAAGGGACAGTGGTAAAGCTATCAATCGAATCTGATCTTATTCAAGGTGTCGTACAGGACGTGACAAAGGTTAACGTCACTTTGGATTTGAGTTTTCCAAGCAATAGCTCTTGTTCTTGTCCCGCGATTGATTTATGCCGGCATCAGCTGGCTGTATTTTTTGCTGCCTACAGTAAGGAGGCCAGCGTTACGGAATGGGTGGATCATTGGAAGAACAAAGAGGACCCCATGTTCCGTTTAAAGGAATCACTAAAAAATGGCCCAGTATATAAAGAAAAAAGCAAGCCTTCTAAACCGGAGCATACATACAGTGCCTGGAAGGAATTTTTCATCCGTTCCGCACGGGAAGAGTTAGCCATCCCTCCTTACTTTATGGCCGGGATAAACCGCTCTGCTTCTAATTATCAGCGTGCAATCCAGCGCAGCGAGCCCTCCAATCAGCAATGGGTGCCTTTATACCGCAGCATTGCCTATTATATGGGCTTGGTACATTTATTTGATCTGCAGAGCAGTACGAAGGATCACTTTCAGGAGGAACTGCTGGAATCTATGATTCACGAACTGTTCCTTGCCTTTAAGGATGAAGTTCATCGGTTTGAATCCTCTATCCGTCCATTTGATTCAGAGGAGTTTATCCATTCCTGGATTGATGAAACAAAGAATTTGCCAACCGGTGAAATGGGAAGCGGCTATTATCGCTGGGATATCTATCGCACGATTTGGACAAATATCATTACAACAAAAGAAGAACGCGGGGCTGAAATAGATCGTTTGTCAAACCAGCTCCCGGCTCTCGCCGACTCCTTGCAAATTGAGTTGGTCTTTTGGATGATGATTCACATATATATGGTCGATGGCAAGGATGAGCAGGCGTTAGAATGTTTAAATAAGCTTGGTCCGATATCCTGCTTCTTCCTTACCTTTGTGTTAGAGGAACTGCATAATGTAAAGGAACATGCACGAATGGTTCCCTTTGTTGAATTCTTCTCAAAAAATATTAAAGCTTACTTACATGATTATCAGACTCAGGAGTATAAGAGAACTCGATTTTTATATAATGCCCTGCAAATTATTCGTCCTTTTTGCTCAGCCGCCAAACGATTCGACTTGCAAGAGCGTATTCTAAGAGAAACTATCCCTTACTCCCTTATTCCATATTCACACTATTTGTATGAGAAGAAGGAGTATAAAAAATGGGTCGAGCTCCAGGTTGCTGAGCGTGTGGATGTCCTTTATGAATGGTCCAATCAAACGAAGGAAATTCAAAAGGAACAGCCTGAAGTCCTCCTTCCTATTCTGCATCTGCAGGTAGTTAATTTGATTGCGGCTAAAAATCGTTCATCCTACCGGGAAGCGGTCCGTTATTTAAAAAAGCTGAGAACTATTTATAAAAAACTTAAGCGCGTAAACGTTTGGGAATCTTATATTGAATACATCAGCGACGATAATAAACGATTACGCGCTTTTCAGGAAGAACTAAAGAAAGGAAAGTTAATTGATGCAGCTGATTGAAACTCTTCATATTCAAATTGAATTACTTGAAGGCGGACGCGTCTTTATTTATGGAACGGACGAGGGTGAGCCCGTTCCTGCCGAATTGTGGGCAACAAGCTTCTTTCTTTGGGACGCGGATAGTTTCTTTGGGACCAAATTGGATATCCAAACACTGGATGGTAAAAGCGGTGTCCTCATGAGCGCCCATAAATGGATGAAGGTGCTGGCAGAAGAGCCTTTCAATAGCTTTATTAATTGGTCCTGGTCCAATTGGGCATCCATTAGTTTAGCTTTGGCCCAATCCTTATATGAAACCGTTGAAAACGGAACGGTTATGCCTGATTTTAACGATCGGAATCAAGACGGCATTACCTTCCCGCTCCCACAGGAAATTCTCGAAGACTTTCAGGACTCCTTTTGGGAACAGGAAATGGCCAGACACGAGCATGACGGAATCCAAACCATAACGGTTCGGCGCTTTGCGGAGGAATGGTTAAATGAAGCGATTAAAGACCGTCCCGGCAATCATCGCGTAGGTGATTTGCTTGATTTGTTTGCTGAAAAAAATATCTCCACCAAGGTACTCAGCCGCTTCTTTGACGGAGACCGTTGGGAAATATGGACCGGTGCTAAAGAAGATGAATTGCCTTTTTCTATGGGAATGCGCCTGAGCGAGCCTGATTTTGCAGCGGGTGATGAGGTTGACCAATGGAAGCTAGAACCGTTTATGCGCGGCAAGCGAAATGAGGAGCAATTTTTCATATGGGCTGATCGCCATAGGATTCCTTTTGCCTGGAAAAGGCATTTAGAGATGGCTGAAAAGGAAATCGCCCGCTGGAAGGATATTTTCCCTTGGATTGATGATATTGTCACTGAGGATCAGGCCTGGGATTTCTTAACGGATGCTTCCGAGGTCCTACATATGCTTGGCGTAGAAATTCTATTGCCATCATGGTGGCAGGCAATTAAGGATGCGAAAATCGCCATGAAGGCTAAAGTGAAAAATTCGCCAAGCCGCCGAAAATCATTTGTGGGTATGAATGCCTTGCTCGATTATAATTGGCGTTTCTCCGTCAATGGCGCTGAGGTTTCCGAGGAGGAATTTAACAAGCTTGTTGAGGAAAAACGGAAGCTTGTCTATATTAGAGGACGCTGGGTGAAACTGGATCCTGCCTTAATGAGGCGCATGCAGGAATTGAAGAAGGAAGCAGATGAGCGAGGATTGCGTATCAATGATTTACTTCAGCAGGAGTTCGCACAGGATGAGGAGCTTGAGGATGAGAATGAAGGGGATTACGCACGAATTCAATTTGAGCTGAATAGTGACCTGAGACGCTTTATGACTCGCATCAACTCACTTCAGGATATCCCGACTGTCCAGGTACCCGATGCCTTCCAGGGCGAATTGCGGCCGTATCAGCAACAGGGAATGAGCTGGCTGATGTTCTTACGTGAATATGGATTCGGTGCCTGTCTGGCCGATGATATGGGTCTAGGGAAAACGATTCAGCTCATCAGCTATCTGTTAGCGGTGGAGGCGAAGAATGGTCCAGCAAAATCTCCATCCTTGATTGTCTGTCCGACTTCTGTGCTCGGAAACTGGCAGAAGGAGTTTGAAAAGTTCGCTCCATCTATGAACGTCCATCTTCACTATGGTCCAAGTCGTATGAAGGGTGAACAGTTTAGGGATGGGTTTGGCAATGCCGATGTGATTCTGACAACCTTTGGGTTGCTTCATCAGGATGAGGAAGACTTTTTATCCATGCAATGGAATGCTGTTGTGCTCGACGAAGCGCAGAATATCAAGAATTCCCATACGAAGCAATCCCGTTCTGCCCGTAAGCTTGAAGGCATTCATCATATCGCCTTAACCGGTACTCCAATGGAAAATAGACTGAGTGAGCTTTGGTCCATTTTTGATTTTATTAATAAGGGCTATCTTGGCTCACTAACGCAATTTGATAAAAACTTTGCCGGACCGATTGAACGCAATGGTGATAAGAATAAAATTGCCACCCTGCAAAGGCTAATTCAGCCTTTCCTTTTAAGAAGGACGAAAAAGGATGAAGAGGTTGCTCTCAATCTGCCGGATAAATTGGAGCAAAAGGAGTTTATCAGCCTAACAACCGAGCAAGCCGCTTTATACGAACAGCTTGTTAAAGATACGCTTGATCAAGTTGAAAAACTAAGCGGTTTCGAACGGAAAGGGCTTATTTTGCAGATGCTAACCAAGCTGAAGCAAATCTGTAATCATCCTGCCCTTTATCTAAAGGAAGAGGCACCAAAGCATATTCTTCATAGATCCGGGAAAATGGAAAAGCTAATTGAATTGCTCGATATCATTTATGAACAGGATGAAAGTGTGCTTATTTTTACACAATACATTGAAATGGGTAATATGATTAAGCAAATCGCTGAGCGCCGCTATGGTCATGTCGTTCCATTCCTGAACGGCAGCGCCAATAAAAAACAACGGGATACCATGGTGGCCGATTTTCAGGATGGCAAGTATCCGATTCTTCTACTTTCCCTGAAAGCGGGCGGTACAGGGCTTAACCTGACGGCTGCCAACCATGTCATTCACTATGACCGCTGGTGGAATCCAGCTGTTGAAAATCAGGCGACCGACCGTGCCTACCGTATTGGGCAAACGCGCTTTGTACATGTCCATAAGATGGTTTCCTCCGGTACACTTGAGGAGAAAATTGACGTTATGCTGGAGAAAAAACAATCGCTTAACGATGAAATCGTCCAAAGTGACAATTGGATTACCGAGCTATCCTCAGATGAATTAAAGGATTTGCTGGTGCTTGAAAGATAACTTTTTGGCCATCCCCTTCTTAAAAAATAGGGGATGGCTTTTTTGTATCTATTAGAGTCGGAATAATAAAAATTGATTAAACAAATAAAATAATTTACAGTTATTAGTAAAAGGAAATGGAAACAGAGGTGAGAAAACTGAGTTTTAAAGAGGTTGTACAAACTTTTGAGAAGACACAAGAGTTAGCTGATGCACCGCTCACGTATATTGCGGTGATCTGTTGGACAATCATTGGAATAGCTATTTTCTATCATGTCATACGTGATCGGAGATCTTTATCCAGTGTTGCGGTTGGTATAAGAGTGATTTCCTTGGCCGCAGTTGGCTTCATTGCGTTTCACTTATATACGAATATCTCTGAATATGATTATTCACTCGATGAGGAAAAATGGAAACAAGAATATTTACTTGCTTATTTAGATTCACAGCCTGAGGAGAGGCTGGCCATTGAACAGGTAGAGGCAACGAATACAGATAGTGACAAGGCAATTCCTTCAATGCATCTAAAAAAGGGATCACCTACCGTACACGTGAAATTTTTAACGATCGGAAAGAATGGCGACAAGCAGGAGATTTCTACTCCAGTAAAGATTAAACACGTACAGGCAGAAACCGCTCCATATCTCACCTATAAAACTATTGAAGATGAATTATCCAATCAATATAGAGATGATATGTACTATGAAACGACTCTATATATCAATCAAGATAGCAATTTGTATAAGTAAGGAAAGGGGTCTCTCCTCTTTCCTTTTTTAAGCAATTTATTTACTTACCCTCTTTTAAATAATGTCAAACCACTTATTTGACGAAATTTGCTCTTCGTTGTATACTTTTCTACATTATTCCTTCTTTTTCCACATTTTTATATCCATTTATGTAGTAATTTGTTGCGAATGTATAGTCACGGTCCTGGCATATCATGTTATATGCCCAATTAAAACAGCCAGATTAATTAACAGGAGTTGCTTACATTAATGATCGTAGAAGAAAACCTCTCTCTTGAAAGTACCTTAAATCGCCCCTCCAGATTAGCGAAAACAGTTTTACGTAATCATTCAAATATCCTATCAGATTTCCAGCTTAAACAAATACTCAATTTACTTTATGACGATTATAAATACTTAGGAATGACCATTTCCATATACGATCATCCAGATCAAGTCATCGCAGACCGTACCGATTATGGAAAGGAATTTATTGATGATTGGTGTTATGAGGATTCTTTAAATGGCACATTGGGCGGATACCATAAGCTTGGTAAGATTGCATTATTTCCCTTTAACCATAAGGTAAAAAACAAAAAATACGAGCGCGGGCTTATGCAGCTGTTTTTACTACAGGATCTCTTTCATGAAATTCGCCATGCCTACCAGCGTGTCTATATGAAGAGGCAGTATAATACGCCTTATGTCAACACAGGCAGAAATGGCTATCAATCACAATGGGTTGAACGGGATGCTAACATGTTTGCCCAAAGGATGATTGAGAAGCATCGCAACTCTATCAACACCATTTTAAATATCGACTTCTTATGGCAAAGCTGCTGGGGACGTTTTTACGTAACAATTGTACGCCAATAGAAATAAAAAGGAGACTCAGGAATGAGCCTCCTTTCTCTTACAATTTTTCAAGTAGTAACTCGCCTAATTTACGAATCATATCCCCACGGCTAATTACACCCACAACCTCACGATTTCCATTGACTACAGGTATCTTTTTGAAGTGGTGTGTTGCCAGCAGCTTGAGTACATCTTCAAGCTCATCCTCTTCTCGAACAAAGACTACTTTTTTCTTCATAATAGCTTTAACCGGAGATTCACTTTTTGATTTTAAGGTTTCATCCAACTCTTCTATATAAGTGACATAAGAGGAAATGAAGGCTTTTGGGTTCATATATCTCAGGACATCCCCATCTGTTACGATCCCCAACAGTTTATTGTTTGGATCGACCAGAGGAAGTCCTCCGATTTTATGTTTCATTAAAACTTCCAGCAATGTTTTAATACTTGCCTCTTCATTTAAACTAATTACATCCTTGATCATGAAATCCTTTGCTTTCACCTTAAATCCCTCCTGGCTGTAATAAGAAAATATGTATCTACCGTTATCTTACCAATAATTTCAATTCTATTTCTAATAGAAAAAATATCTTTTCAAAAATAGAGCTTGCTGAAGTTGGAATATTAAATTAATAAATAAATGAGATCGGTTCAATGGCGTGGCAACGAAGTACCTTGACCATTATTTGAGCTGGTTACAGTTTCTAAACCAAATCAAACACCGTAATGTTGATACAACTGTCAGTAAGATGATTATTGAAAGCTGTATGTTCTTAACGGAAATGACCTATGATAAACTCGGGTAATTAAAATTTTCCAAATTATGAACGATAGGGGAATCATCTATGAGAAATAGAAGCTCGGTGGTAATAATAGAGAATATGAAGGTTGTTTTAATTCAAAGAATTAGGGATGGTTCTATTTATTATGTTTTCCCTGGTCGTGGAATAGAGAATGGTGAAACACCAGAAGCTGGAGCTAAAAGAGAAGCATTAGAGGATTTAGGGGTTGAAGTAAAAGTTAATGAGTGCATTTCAGCAGTTGAATTCAACGGAAATCAATACTTTTTACTGTCTGAAATTATTTCTGGAACTTTTGGAACTGGACAAGGTGAAGAATACATAGAAAAAATAGAGATAGAGGAACGTACTTGCCAATGTGGGTAGATATAGAAAGTTTATCATCTATTGATGTAAGACCGAATGAAGTTGCTTTAAAGGTTCAATCCCTATTAAATTAATAACTCAAAACAAGGGAACTCCCAGAGAATATGGGTTCCCCCTTTCAAAATCGCAAAAATCAATATTATTCTTTAACATAGCTTTAATTAAAAAAACAATCCCCCCGAAAAAACTACGGATGTATATCTTTATAAAATTCCAAAAAATTTTCAGGGACTTACCATTTTCGTTTTCCACTTGTATTTTTATCCATAATATAAGTAGGTTAGCATTCATAGAAAAGAATTTTATTAACTCGGGGTCATTGCATGATCGGCAGTTAATAATATATTATTTTGTGAATGATATAATCGATGATATAATCCTTTTGCTCTAATTAATTCTGCATGTGTACCTTCTTCTTTCAGTTTACCTTCAGAAAGAACAATAATGCGATCAGCATTCTCTACCGTACTTAACCTATGAGCAATTATTATTTTGGTACCTGAAATCTCGGCCAAATTTTCATGTATAATTTGTTCAGATATTGAATCTAGAGAACTGGATGCTTCATCAAGCAACAGGATGGGTGCCTTATTAACCAAAGCTCGAGCTATTAATAATCTCTGCTTTTGTCCACCTGAAAAGTTGTTTCCATCTTCAGAAATTTTAGTATGGAAATTCAAAGGCAATTTCATTATATCGTCATATATATTAGCTTCTTTACAAGCATTGATTACTTCCTGTATGGTAACATCCTCTTGAAACATACTTATATTTTCATATATTGTTTTATTGAATAGTCTTGACTCTTGTAAAACAGTTGAAATATTTTTTCTCAAATGATTTTTATCATAATCTTCAAGATTTATACTATCTATTAGTATATGGCCATCTGTAGGTCTATAAAAGCCTAATAATAATTTTGCAACGGTACTTTTACCTGAACCTGATGGACCAACAATTGCAACTGTCTCTCCTTTTTTTATTTTTAGTGAGAAGTCTGAAATCACCTCTTGACTGAACTTTGAATACTGAAAAGAAACTTTTTTAAATTCAACCACACCTGTTATAGAGTTTCGTTGGTCTTTACTCTCCTCTATCTTAGTATCAATTACATCAATAATCCTTTGAAAATATGAACCAATTGATAAGATTTGTGTATAGGAGCTACTTAAAGAGACAATAGGTTGAATAAAAGAAACAGAAATTGTACTAAAGGCTAATAAGGCACCTAAAGTCAATTCCCCATTATTCAGAGCAATACTTCCAATCCAGAGCATAAATAAAGGAACAATCATTTGTATTGCTGATGTGAATGACTGTATAAAACTATTCCATAGGTTTAATTTTTGATTAATAGTGACTTGATTAGTAAACTTTTTATACCAGGTATTAAATAGTTTGTTTTCTAACCCTAACATTTTAACATCTATTATTCCATGGATACTGTCAGCTAAAATAGATTGAACTTCTGATTGAATAGATACGTTTTGATCTGAAAGTTTTTGAATTACTTTTGTATTAACAACGAGAAATCCAATAATAACCAGGCCGATAATAAGTAAGATTAAACTTAATTGAACTGAGTATTGAAACATAATAACGGAGTAACTAAAAACCAAGAGAATATCAATAACTACTGAAATACCCGTAGTTGACAAAAGTTGTTTAATTAATGCATTTGAATTAGCCCTAAATAATAGGTCTCCGCTTGTTCTATTATTGAAGTATAAGAAGGGCAGTTTGAATAAGACTGTCATAAATCGGGACATAAGAAATAAATCTAATTTACTTTGTAACCGCGCAATTAAATATCCCCTTATATTTGATATTATAATATACGAAAAAAATATAGACGCTAAGGCGAAGCCTGAAATATACATAAACTGATTCGTAGCATTTACTAATACTCTATCAGTAAATTGTTGTGTTAAAATGGGGATACCCATTGCAATAAGTTGAATTAAAAATGTGACGAAAATTGCTAACGTGATGAACTTCTTTTCGGAGCGTAAATAGTGGTATATAATCGTTTGTCTTTGTGCAGGTTTTTTTTTAAATTTTTCATTTGGTTTACAATATAAAATACTACCTGAAAAAGAAGAAAGGAATTCCTCCTTATTAAGCTTTTTTCTTCCAGATGAGGGATCTACTATGAAGAAATATTTTTTATTTACTTTCTCCAGAACTACGAAATGGCTCATTTCCCAATGAAGTATTAAAGGAAAACCAATCTTAGAAAAATTTGTTTCGCTTAATTTATTGCTGTTCATATCAATATGATATGCCTTAACAACCATCTCTTTGGCTGTTGCAATTCGGTATAAGTCTAAAAAAGAGTAACCATTAGAAGAAGAGCCATATTCATCTCGTAATTCAGCTAAGGTTAGATGATGGTCATAAAATTTCAATAGCATAGCTAAACAAGCTAATCCACATTCACTATGTTCCATCTGAGCAATGTACGGAACTTTTTTAGGCATAATTATCTCCTTATGAAATCTTACTTTACTTTCTTATAGTTTTATTTATATTTTCTTTCCCTCTTGTGAAACTTGAAACAGATAGTACCCCACAGTGAAAAAGATTACAATAACCATACTAAAGAATGATATCTTATTCATAAATCCCATAGTTGCTAGTATTAACAAACTTAAAGGGAACAAAGTAAGGACTAAATTTAACACTTTTGATTTAGCTTTCATACTAATAAGGTTATTTCTCTCATCATTTTCTTCGATTAATTGTTCTTCTGACTTATACCTATCCAAGTCAACGGATAATGCCATAGCAAGTAAAATAGCACCTAGTAGACCTAAACCAATGAATATTAAATCTGAACTAATAATATCTAATCCTGTTGTAAATCTTAATATAATCACCAATAAGATTAAAAAGGCTCCACTTATCCCAAGAGTATACTTACTTCTTTTCATTCAGACGCCTCCTCGTAGTAAAAAATATCTTCAATTTTTACATCAAAATACTGAGCTATCTTAAAAGCCAAAATTAAAGAGGGATTATATTTACCATTTTCAATAGACCCAATTGTTTGTCTCGATACCTTTAAAATTCTACCGAGTTCTTCTTGTCTTAGTCCTCGCTGTTTTCTCATAGTTTCTAGGTCATTTTTCAAAATAATCACCCCCAAAAAGGAAAGTTAACTTAACATTATATTATGACAATCATTTTAAAATGTAAAGCTAACTTTCCGAAGTATGGTAAAGGTGTACTACTTTAGTATCTTTACTTTCTTATCTAGAACTTCCTGAAAACTATCGCACTCAAAAAAGCCATTCTCTCTCCAATAAATATGCTCCACATGGTCTTCTGGATAATTCTCATATATCCACTTGAAAGAAAGGAATGCAGCTTCTAAAGCATCATTACTCTCAGTTACTATTTCTTCTTTAAGGTGCTTGAGAATTGCATGTGTATTATTTGCAATATCCTCCTCCTTAATTTCTGCCCCTGAGATTGCACTTACTCGTCCTATTGTAATAATACCCATATAGGTTGAAACTTTCTCTAAGTAATCTAATACATGGTTTAAACCATTTCCACCAGAAGCAACAACAAGCCCTGGCTTTCCAGCTAACCGAAACAAATGTCCCCAATAGGAAAGACGATCAATAAATGCCTTCATATCTCCTGACACGTTATGTGAATATA
This sequence comes from Pradoshia sp. D12, assembly GCF_008935075.1. Classification (NCBI taxonomy): domain Bacteria; kingdom Bacillati; phylum Bacillota; class Bacilli; order Caryophanales; family Bacillaceae; genus Pradoshia; species Pradoshia sp. D12. Next base: position 3,718,475 of record NZ_CP044545.1, read on the forward strand.
CAGGACTTGCTAAAATCACAAAATCAGATTCAAGTAATTCCCGCTTTATTTCTTCCATCCGATCATTATGAAGTTGATCTTGAGGACATTTCCCTTTTGTAAAGCATGATTTGCACCCTGTTGAATGAAAGATATTTGTTTCATATGCTTTATAAATAGTAAATTTGATGGATTCATCTTGTAAGGAGATATTTTCAATCAATCTATTCAGATATGTGTATAATATTGAATTATCATTTCGAGAACCAATATAAACGAAAACCTTTTTCATCTTTTCACCTCTTAATTAACTAATTGAAACTCAACACAGAAGGAACACTTTCTGGATTTGCTATTCTTAGTAATTGATAACCAATTCCAGCTATTCCAGTAAACATTCCAACAGATCTGAAGCCTGGAATAGATCGATCTTTATAGCTTCCTCTTTCTTTTGATTCTTGTATTACTTTTAGGGCTAAACTTTTAGCTATTGTCTCATACGACTTATCATTCTTTATTTGAGAAGCATGTAAAAATAATTCAGTAGTCCCCATATTACCGTGGCATAAGCAATCATCTGATTTATAGGGACTATTAAGAGTTATATCTAATGCTTTCTCAATTTCTGTGTTTGTTCTTTCATCATTTATAAACTGTGATATTAGTAATCTACTTATCCCTATACCCTCAGTCCCATGGCACCATTGATGTCTACATATATTGTCATCGGTACTAATATCTAACCAACCATTGCAACCTTCTGAGAATAGAGATTGATCAAACTCTAATAGACTTTTTCCTTTCTCTAAGAATTTCTTTGATTTAGTTATTGTACCTAACCTAATCAATACATATGCTACGGAGCTACTACCGTGCGCAAATCCGCCTAATAATCTATCTGTACTATCCAGCTGTCGTATCAATTTATTTGCCAATTTAATACATAATGCTAAAATCTCAGGATCCTTACTCTCTTCAAAGATATTGATTACACAATGTAAGAAACCAGTAGTTCCCGACATCCAGTCATAACCAATAAAATTATCAAGATTATCCTCTCCTAACTTCAATAGTTTTAATAAACGATCTTTCCATTTAGAATCACCTTTAATTTGATAGGAAATTTTAGCTAATGGGTATAACAAGGAAAGTTGCCCTGTAAATATAGAGTAGTCATCTAAAACAACCATTCTTTCTTCAGCTGAATTTAATAATTTCCTATAGATATCTTCATATCTATCTTCCTTTGTTATTTGATGCAAATAATAATAAAAATGAAACAACCCAGAAAGTCCATCATAAAAGTCAGATGTAATTGGAGTTATGTCAAATGAATCCTTTACTACATTTATACCTAACCAAGACACTGTTTCTCCATTTTCTGAATAAATTGCTTTACTTAAAATGTGGTCACCTATTGCTTTTGCTTCGTTTACAAAAATATCATTATCAATGTTGTTCACATCTACTTTTTTTATCGAGTCTTTTATGGTGCACGATTTCCCTTTCTTTTCTTCATTTTGAATCAATTTTTCATACATACCCGTCTTAACAACAATAACCGAAACCTGCTTCTCCATATCTTCAGCATTCATTTTATTAATTTTATCAAGCAACAGAGAATATCCAGTACTTTTATAAACATCTCTATATATCTTTCCAGTACTATCTATTAAGTCTTTGGAGTTCGTATAGTTAAAAAAAATTGGGATATCATCATTCAGAAGATCTTCATATTCACTTTTAATAATTGATTTAGCTTGATAAGGAACTGACCATATATTTTCAATAACTTGTTCTCTATCTAAAGCATGCCTTAAATAATCTGGGTGATACGTATTATTAATCATATTAAAATATTGTGTTGTACCTCTTGGGATAATTCTTACTTTTAATTTATTAAAATTAGAGAGTACCTTTGTTTCTTTTAATAAAGAATCCCTATTAGCTAAAATAACTGAATAAACAACCTTAAAACCTTTTATAATTTCTTCTATATAATTTGTATAATCAATAGGTTGTCCATTTAACTCAGGTAGATTATTGGCTCCCTTAGTAGTCCATTCAATTAAACCGTATTTCATTTCATCTGAATTTATATTGATTGGACCTGGAACTTTATATGGCAGCTTTTGAGACTTTCCATTTAACCCACTCATATCAATACCTGAATCATTTAAAAGATTCTCTTTTATTTCAATGGGTAACAGCATTGTGCTGCTAACCAATTCTTGAGCTTCATAACTTGCATTAACATACGCAGAATCAGACCAATTAAACAAAATACTATTATGTAATAAAGTCTCAAAATCGACAATAATTGGATTAGAACCACTGGCGATTATATTCTCCATATGCATATCGGTTCCATTTAAGGAATACACTATTGCCAAGAGTTGTCCAAATCTTATGTAAAAATTTCGAACTTCTTCCTCACTATCACAACCCTTTTTCTCCACAATTTCTTCAAACGAGTAATCTTTGTACCCTAATATTCTGTAAGTAGCCATTTCGAGCACATCTTCATATTGATTAATCCAATTAAGATAGTCCTGATAAGCATTTCCAATATCTGTATTCCTCGGTTTATAGAAGAGATGTTTAGTTGATTCAAATTCTATTCTAAAAACATTCCTACCTTGTTGATGCGAATCTCCTTCTCCAAATGTAATCGTCTTAATAAAATCATTAGATGATAAGTTGAATTTAGAATATATTTCTTCCTTATGTAGAAGAAACCTGTCAATGAACTCTATAGTATTTTTGTAAAAAAACAGGGTCTTAGTTGCTAAGATTCTACTCAAAACTTGGTACTCTTCATAGAAGGCGATTAAAATATCTAAGTCATAAAATCTCTCATTGAATGAATGAAATCTTTCTTCGGAGCTAGTTCCAGTTAGTTCATTTCTTAATCTAGATACATTAAGTTCGAGAACTAGACTTTTATGTGCAATTTGGCCAAGACTATCAATAAACCCTGCCATCAATGTATCTAAGTCAAAATAACGAAATACATCTTTACTTTCAATGAATTTGGAGAGTTTATTTCCTAAAAACAGTGTGAAAGGGCGGAGTATATAACTAAATCCAAGGTTTGAATCATATTTAGTATTATTAACCTCAACTAATTCAATTGCCTCTTTGTATAACTGAAACCATTCAGCTTTTAATAGATATTCACATATTTCTCCTGTCTTATCTTCCTCATTTCTCATTAGGCAGTTCGAGAATATTTCTTCTTCATAGTTCCACTCACTTAACATTAATGAAAAAGATTCATCAGACACTATGTTCTTCCTATTCCTCCAGGCTTTATATTCTTTCTCAGATAAAGACGTAGAAGAGTTTTGATATAATGGATATTTTTCTTTGATCCATAATGAATTTAGATAATTAATAGGTAATATTTCTCTTTTTACCAGCATTCTACCACACTCCTCATAAGTAGTATTGATAGAAAAATAAGCTAAAACTAATTATTATTAGTCTAGCTTATTTTTCTAAGTATCTTGGATTACTTACAAAAAACAGCAGTTACTAAATAGGAACCTACAAAACTTGCTAGTGCTGAAATGACTGTAGCAGCTGGAGTACCTTGTGGTTGAATTTCTCCATTTCCCCCACAAACACTAGATATTTCTTTCAAATCTAATTCTTGAAACCCTAGTCCTGATGGATGTGAAATACTTGTACCATCTCTCAACTCTGGATTCTTCCATCTCATAATAATTTCTTCGGAACTCATATATTTGTCTCATCCTTTCATCCATAAATCTTTCCAATAATTATATCTAGATTGTTTTTAGAATGTGTCAATGTAGCTACGTCGAGGTTACACATTAGAAGTGTCGTAGGAGTGTCGTAGGAGTGGCATAGAAAAGTAAATAAAATAATAGATTATATTACATAAACTATGAAGTTGATGAGTCTATGTAATTATCCTAAACAGCCTTTATTAAAAGTAACAATACCACTTATAGCAGAAGCAGTTGCACTAATAGTTGCTGGCACACAGTATTTTACAGAAACTGGTATAGTCACTACACAAACTGGGGTAGTAATAGCATTAGGAGTGTACTCTGAAGCTCCATTAACTCCGATCATTTCATCCAGAGAAAGCTCTTGAAACCCCTTGCCACATGGATGTTCATTAGATAATTCCATTTCTTTTCTCATTGCCGGGTTTTTCCACATCATAATTTTTTGTTCGTTTGTCATTTTACATCTCTCCTTTTTTATTTTTCCTTACAAAACCATAATAGGATAATGTTGGTAATAAATCAATATATTTTTGTTAAGTGTATTTAACATTTTATCTATTCAAAATATTATTGAGTTATTTATTTTTAGTAGTAAATTCTAAATAATACTTGCTAAGTATTCATCTAATTCTATATTTGTAAATTTCATACTTAGGAATTAATCAATTTACATCTAATAGTTTAAAATAAAAGATAATAGTGTATCTTTTCGTTTGAAAAGTCTTTCCAAATCTTTTAGCATGATCTTAAAACAAAAAAACATGTAAATTACTTTAGTAAAGCAATTTACATGGTTTTTTAATAAAAGCCGATAAGATTTTAGCGTCTACTATTAATTATAAATTATAATTACCTTATGATTTACATAAGATATGATGGGTAAGAAGTTATTAAAATTTGTTAATTTTACAGGTGCTGGTTTAATTATATAAATTTTTCAATTCTATTATCAACTCGAGCATTTACATATATAATAAAGGGACAATCATTATATTTTTCTTCGAAGGAATATAGCGAGGTCAGGTAAAATTGCTTATTATTTAAAGTCCTTCTTCCACCTATGCCCCTTTAGTTCAATAAGAACAAGGCTTTGTTATGTCAGAGAACGCTTGAGCCATATGGACAACCGGACTACTCTTATAGTTTACTCACACGTGACAAAAAGAATTGCGTGAAGAAGATATAAAGGCTAAAGTAGAAATATTTTGGTGACATATTATATGCTTAATATATTTGATTAAACGCATGCTGAATTCCAGCGTGCGTTTTATTATTACTCAGTTATAACGGATTTACTAACTGTAAAGTCCCATAAGAAGTTTACCTGAAGTAACAGAGAAGATAATGGATTACCCAGTAGATATCAAGAGAGGCAATTAGGGGAGCTAACAGCACCTATATGAATGAAGGCATGATCTCCTTGTAGCGATTGATAACAAAGAGGCCATTTCTATAAAAATTGTATTTACCCAGCTTTTTTTATTACAGAATTATTGATAATGACACAAAGTCTTCATTACCAAGGGGCTAGCTTCTGTAAATGTGACTCTTTATAGTAAAGTCATGGGACAAAATACAAAAAATCAATGACATTTTATGTTAATTTCCACATATGACATCATATGTTCACATGAAAAAAGCCGCGCAGTGGCGGCTATCAAGAGGGGATAAAACTTTTATAAGTGTATTGGAGGCATTTTGTGTGCAGATTATGTTTGTGAGGGATTAATGTTCGTGGAGTTGATACGTTTGTTCACATAATTGATATTGAAGCTCCTTCATGTTAGACAATTCTTTTATGAGGATTTGCAGAGTCTGTTCGATTTTTCTCAAATCTGACTCACTTTTGGATACACGGCTATTTACACTGCCAACGATTCGGATTAAATCAGCGACTACTTCCCGCTCGTTCATAAAATAGGCACTGCGTTCGTTTCCAGACTGCCTTCATGAAGGTTATTCACCCGTTTACGATCTAAAAAGTTAACACTTTCCACTATAACTTCTGTTACATACGTACGTTTACCTTCTGGATTCTCATAATTACGTGTATGAATTCTTCCAACAATACTGACTACAGAACCTTTTTGACAATAGGATGCTGTATTTTCAGCTGCCCGATTCCAAATTGTGCAGTTTACAAAGTCCGTCCCATACTCGCCATCTGCATTCTTAAAATTCCTCGTAACGGCCAAAGTAATGTTTGATACAGCTTTGCCTTCCGGTGTATAACGCAGATCAGGATCCTTCGTCAGCCTTCCAACAAGCGCAACCTGATTTAACATACTACCTTCACCTCTCTTTTATATAGCTTACAGAGGTATCATAAAAGAGTTATGGTTAAAAGTAAAAGAGGCGATTTGGGACTTTAGAGGGAGATTTTCACTCAAATTTCCTTTTTGAATATATAAATATGGTGTTTGTAATCAATATTTATAATCTGTGAATTATTTAACAAACTCTTCGACAAACAATATAAATATTTTTTCTTTTTTTTACCATGCTATAATGAACATATAATAATTTAAAATTGGAGGTAAGTTGATGAAAACCTTTAAGTTAGTTTCCTTGCAGTTACTTCCAGACAATCAGCATCCAACCGAATTACATATCCTAGACGGATTAATTATTAATAAAGAAAATGAGGCAAACACTTGGCTTATTGAGGCAGTCGTTGATTATGAACATTTCAATCTTTTCAAGGAAATCACTGCTGATACTGACAAGCTTACCGTTAGCTGTATCATCACAAAGAAGGATAATATCCCTGCCTACTTCGATGCAACTATCGCTGATGTCCGCAAGATGGATCAATTCGCCAGCATCCTGTTTCGGGCAAAGATTCGCAATCGCAGAAGAGAAGCCGTTGAATTCCTATTGGATACACTAGTAGATGAAGGATATAATGGTGAGGATTTAAAAAACGCCTTTAAAGAAGGCCTGGGTAATAAATAACAGCTGGCGAGATTACCTCGCCAGCTTAAACTTGTTACTTATTTTTATCTTTACCATTGTTATTGTTGTTATCAAGGATATCGTCTGCGCCTCGATCTGCATCGTTCCTGATTCTATCCCCATCTTCTCTTACATCTGTATCTAACTCAGAATCTTGACCATTATCATTAGTATCATTCATACCATTATTATCATCGTTACCGTTGATACCATTGCCATTATTGTTATTGTTGCCATTCATACCGTTATTATCTTTTGTGCTTTCGTTCGTATCTATCCCATTATTATCGTTCGTTCCGTTATTTTGCTCTTGGTTGTTGTTACGTTCTGGAGGCGGGTTATTGTCATCGTTATTATTACACCCCACCATTAATACAGATGCCAACGCAACCCCCATAATCGCTTTATAAAACTTCTGCATTCGGCATGCTCCTTTCATACATTTATGACCTGATCAGGTCTGTTTTTAGATTACCCAGAAGAGGACAGATTATGATGGGCAAAAAAAAGCAGGCCCAAACATTTGGGCCTTCAAATAGGGAGAAGTGATATGGTTATCCACGTGCCAGTGCATATACACTAGCTTATATTCCTTTAATAACACAAACAGGTAAATTCTAAACGTATTTGCGAAAATTGCCTTCACCGTAAAATAAACTTCTCTTATTTCAGCTTATGCTTACCCTAATTTTTATTGATTGGATGGTTCATACTAATACAGCCAGAGTTCCTGAAAGCATTTTGCATAAAGGCCTCAAGGTAAAAGGCATACATCATAAGCGAGGAAAACTTTATGGATATAAAAAAAGTCGAACAGATGAAAGATCAATCTATGAAGAGACTCCATTTAAAGGACCTGAAAGACCAGGTAATTGTTATTACTGGTGCTTCCAGCGGGATTGGGCTTGTTACGGCACGGATGGCAGCTGAAAAAGGAGCTAAGGTTGTCGTGGCGGCCCGGAATAAAGATGCCCTCCAGGAATTAGTCTACGAATTGAAAAGCAAGGGGCATGAAGCAGTCTGGGTTGCTGCAGATGTTGGAGTTGAAGAGGATGTCCTTAAAATTGCTGAAACAGCCATCTTGAATTATGGCGGCTTTGATACATGGGTAAACAATGCTGGTGTTTCGATTTATGGAACAACAACCGAAGTCAGCATAAAAGATATGCGACGTATGTTTGATACTGTTTTTTGGGGTGTCGTTTACGGATCCAGAATCGCGGTCGAGCATTATAAAACACGTGGTGGCCCTGGTGCCATTATTAATATCGGCAGTTTCTTTGGTGATAGGGGAACCGTTATCCAGTCCACCTACTCCTCTGCCAAATTTGCTTTGCATGGCTGGACGGAAAACCTGCGAATGGAGCTCGAGAAAGAAAACGCTCCAATTTCTGTGACGCTCATTCACCCCGGAAGAATCGATACACCATACAATGAGCACGCTCGCAGTTATCTGGAAAAGCAGCCGACTCATATAGGAATGATCTATGCACCTGAAACAGTAGCCGAGGCCATCCTCTTTGCCGCAGAGCATCCAAAACGTGATATGTATGTTGGATCTCAGGCTAAATTCCTGGCTATGCTAGGCAGGTTTGCCCCAAGGTTTACCGATAAATTTGTGGAAAAGACTATGTACCATACACAGCATGATGACCGTCCATCCAACCCACCGGAGGATAGCGCCCTGTACAAAGCTGGATACGGATTGCATGAACGCGGCACCAATAAAGGCTGGATCCGTGAAACAAGCTATTATGTGAAAGCATCCAAACACCCAGTCCTAACTTCCGTACTGGTAGCCGGGATTGGCGCTTGCCTATTAGCAACCTTCATGCAAAATAAGTAAGCAATATTGAAAAAGCAGAAGGCCTTTGTTGACCTTCTGCTTTCTGATTCTCTTTATGAAAAGAAAAAAAGAAGATGTTAGGACTTCTCATCGCCTAAAGCAAACGTTATTTCGGCTTCACAAGCCAACTCGCCATTCACAGTCGCCCTGCCAATTCCTTTTCCAATCGGACCGCGCACTCTTGTCAATTCTACTTCCAAACGCAGTTGGTCACCAGGACGCACCTGTCTCTTAAAGCGGCATTTATCAATACCGGCAAAAAATGCAAGCCTCCCCTTATTTTCCTCTTTAATCAGAACAGCCACCGCTCCCACTTGAGCCAGCGCCTCCACAATCAGCACCCCCGGCATAACTGGATAATCCGGAAAATGACCATTAAAAAACTCCTCATTCGCCGTCACATTCTTAACCCCAACTGCCCGCTTCCCCTCATCAACCTCCAAAATCTGATCAACCAACAAAAACGGATACCGATGCGGAATAATCTCCTTAATTTGCTGAACATCTAACATATAATTTCCCCCTTTATTTATAAAGCTGAGACGGCTTGCTCAGAAGCGAGGAGCATAAGACAGGACATCGGAAGGAGGTGTTCTTCCTCCTGCCGAGGTCATGCTTATGTCCTGAGCTTCTAGCCGTCGAAGCTGGATTACACTATAAAGCTGAAGGGCCTTATTCAATGAACGAAGACTAAATGCGCTACGTCCTGTGGCAACGTCTTCATGACCTACATCCTGTAGGCTCGCGAGGAGCATAAGACAGGACATCGGAAGGAGGTGTTCTTCCTCCTGCCGAGGTCATGCTTATGTCCTGAGCTTCTAGCCGTCGAAGCTGGATTACACTATAAAGCTGAAGGGCCTTATTCAATGAACGAAGACTAAATGCGCCACGTCCTTTGGCCACGTCTTCATGACCTACATCCTGTAGGCCCGCGACAAGCATAAGACGAATACTCGGAGGGAAGGTTCTCTCCCGTAGAGTATTTGCTTATGACTCGAGCTCCTAGGAGTCGAAGCTGGATTAAATCAAAAAGCTGAAGGCCTTAAACAAGGAACGAAGACTAAATGCGCCACGTCCTGTGACAACGTCTTCATGACCTACATCCTGTAGCCCGCGACAAATGTAATGAGACGCGAAAGTGGTAAGACCACTTTTCATCAAACTTCTCCTACCTAATAAAAAACAGGAAGGGATATATCTTGCCTTCCTGCCCGTATTATTTGTCTTTATTCTCCGTCGTGTCCTTATTGACCAAATCAACGATATGAGTCCATGTAGATTTCTTAAAAACATCCATTGCTTTTCCATCACCCATAACGGAATAGCCAACCATGGCTCCACCAACAAGGGCCATCATCGTCAACACAAGGACAATTATAATACGAGCCCAAAGTGGCACTAACCGGATTTTGATTTTTTGATCATTACCCAGTTTTTTTCTATCTATTCGACTGTTTGGTTCAGACTCAGTCTGCTCACTTTTATTATTAACCAACGCTTGCATTCTTTTACTCCTTTAACGAATACCGTTGACCAACCCCATCATTTGATCGGCCATACTAACCGTCCGTGATTGAAATTGATATAACCTCTGAGTTTGCATCATTTCTGTCATCTCAGTACTAATATCGACATTAGATTGTTCCAAGTTTCCTTGAACCATAGAAATTTCATCTCTAAAAGCACCGGTTAGTTGGGTATATATGTCGTTTTCTGATACATCCAATTGTGCCATATTTTTCGGAAGAGTGAAAGTATTATTATTTATCATTTCCATAAATTGAGGCTTCTTGACGGAGATAATCCCCAGATTAAATGATTGCATCCCATTTTCAGTAGCGACATTTAGCTGGCCTTTATCTGTAAATGTTATGTCACTAGGGTTACCATTTATCCTAATTTCCTGATTATTTTCATCCAATACTGCACTGCCATTTGATGTTACTAGTTGCACATGATTAGATCCATCAGAAGCTGGACTAAGATAAAAAGCCCCATCCCTTGTGTAACCAAGCTGACTGCTAGTGCCATCTGCCGTGCGAATGGCAAAAAATAAATTCTCATTAGTAAGAGCGACATCCAAGTCACGTTCCGTTTTTTGCAGATTACCCTGTGCCAAATTAAGCTGAGACTGAATCATTTTTGCGCCAACACCCACTCGAATACCATTTGGCGTCAATCGGCCTTTTTCCTTCTCAGTTCGCTCCTGATTATTGAATTCCTGAGCAAGCATGTCTGAGAAATAGGTATCTTTTCTTTTAAAACCGGTCGTCGAAGTATTTGAGATATTATTCGAAACTGTTTCCAACTTCTTTTGCAGCTGCCCCATTGTATTTGATGAGGTTATCATCATTCGATTCATCCTTATTTACCCTCCTCTTCATTCAGCTCTTTATCGATTACAGCTTACCTATTTCATTGACGGTTTTTTGCATGCTTTGATCATAGGCTTGTACAATCTTTTGATTGGCTTCAAATGTACGATAGGCAGCCATCATATCAGTCATTGTTTTGGATGAATCCACATTGGACTGTTCAATTGAACCTTGTTGAACAGCAAATTGAACATTATTTAATGTATAGGCAGAAGGCAGCTCTCCTTCATTGATCCGGTATAATCCATCGCCTTCCTTGATGAGCTGTGCCGTTGGAGTAGCGCTAAAGCTTATTCCAATTCGTCCTCTATTCAATGTTCCCTCAGATATCTCACCCTGAGAACTAATCGCAAAATTTTCGGAGTTTAAAAGGATACGTTCCCTATTCTCATCTAGGACATAATAACCGTTAGCAGTTGTTAAATAGCCTGAGCCATCTAATGTAAAATTCCCGTTTCGTGTATATCTCAAGCCATCAGGAGTCTCAACTGTAAACAGGGCCGTACCCGGTTGATTCCTTTCAGGATCAATAGGCATAGCTTGATCTACAATAGCCATGTCCGTAGTATTGTCGGTTGTTTTAACATCACCCTGTGAAAAAGACGGGATAGTCTCTTGTACATAAACACCCGTGTTCAATGCACCCACATATTTTGAATGATTGATGGATACTGATTCCTCAACGGGAAGATTCACTTTTTCATAACTGCTAAGCAGCATTTCTGGAAATGAGCGTACACTCGCTTGATCCTCTTTATATCCGACCGTATTGGCATTCGCTAAATTATTTGCAAGCAGCTCCGTTTTGCGTTGCTGAGCCAGCATACCGGATGCCGCTGTATAGAATCCTTTAAACATTTCTCCACCCCCAAATAGGCCTAACAAACACCCATATTACCATTATATAGGGAATAATTTTATAAGATACGGACTTTTTTCCTAAAAACCGATTTCTCTCGACATAGGGGGAGTATATGTGGACTTTGTAGTGTTAACTGGAGTTGTGTGGAAGGAGAGATGTTGTAGAGGTGTTGCATAGGTCGGGTATAGGCGCTCCATAGCCGGGGCATAGGCGGAGCATAGCTGCTTTCCTCTACCCTTCACCTACCTTTGACCGACCTATACCCGGGTATAGGTGCCTCATAGCCAGGGCATAGGTGGACCATACCTGCTTTCCTCTACCTTTCACCTACCTTTGACCGACCTATACCCGGGTATAGGTGCCTCATAGCCAGGGCATAGGTGGACCATACCTGCTTTCCTCTACCTTTCACCTACCTTTGACCGACCTATACCCGGGTATAGGTGCCTCATAGCCAGGGCATAGGTGGACCATACCTGCTTTCCTCTGCCTTTCACCTACCTTTGACCGACCTTTACCCGGGTATAGGTACCTCATAGCCAGGGCATAGGTGGACCATACCTGCTTTCCTCTGCCTTTCACCTACCTTTGACCGGCCTATACCCGGGTATAGGTGCCTCATAGCCAGGGCATAGGCGGACCATACCTGCTTCACTACAACCTCTCACCTACCTTTCACCTGCCTTTCACCTGCCTTTCACCTGCCTTTACACAGGCACAGGTCGCAGCATAGATGAATCATTCCCACGCACGGCATTGCCCTCCACAAGAGGACATCCCTTACCCATACAAAAAAACCAGTTCATCAACTGAACTGGTTTTATATTGCCTGGTGATTATACTAATTTACGGCGAGTGATTCGATCAATATTATCAAGCATCATACCTGTTCCTATTGCTACGCAATCCATTGGATTTTCTGCGATTAATACAGGTACCTTTAGTTCTTCAGCCAATAACATGTCCATGCCGTGAAGCAGAGCTCCGCCGCCTGTTAGAATTACTCCGCGATCAATAATATCAGCGGATAGTTCTGGAGGTGTTTGCTCCAACACAGATTTTGCTGCATGAACAATGACATGAATGGACTCACGTAATGCCTCTTCGATTTCTTCTGAACCAACTGTGATGGTTTTTGGTAGCCCTGTCACCATATCACGTCCGCGAATATCAATAGTTTCATTACGGGAACCTTTAAAAACGGTCGCAACTTTCACTTTTATATCTTCAGCTGTACGCTCTCCGATTAAAAGCTTGTATGTACGTTTGATGTAATTTAGAATCTCGGCATCAAATTTGTCACCAGCCATTTTTATGGATGCTGATGTAACGATATCCCCCATTGATAATACGGCAATGTCAGTTGTGCCTCCGCCGATATCGATGACCATGTTACCGCTTGGTTGGAAGATGTCCATACCTGCGCCGATTGCCGCTACCTTTGGCTCTTCCTCAAGGTAAATCTTTTTGCCGCCACTTTTCTCTGCTGCTTCACGAATCGCTTTTTGTTCAACGCTTGTAATATTAGTTGGACAGCAAATCAAGATACGTGGTTTTGATAAGAATCCTTTTACGTCCAATTTGTTAATGAAGTATTTTAACATGGATTCCGTTACATCAAAGTCAGCAATCACTCCATCTTTAAGCGGTCGAATGGCAACAATATGTCCTGGAGTACGGCCAACCATACGGCGTGCTTCTTCTCCAACAGCTAATACACGATTAGTATTCTTATCCAAGGCTACGACAGATGGCTCATTCAGCACAATTCCTTTACCCTTTACATAAATGAGTACATTTGCAGTACCTAAATCGATTCCAATATCTCTCGAAAACATAACCTAATTATCCTCCTCAAGGAACTCTACAATTCCTTCTACTGTACTAATTAAAAATTTTATCATATTTTGTAGAACAAAAGGAACTATATTACCAAAAAATCTGCCATATTCAGGAACAGTGTAGGGAATATGACTCAAATTAAAAAGGCCGTTGATTTCCTCCGGCCCCTTCCTCCTGTTATTCAATTACTGAACCGGCTCTTCCTCTGTTTTTTTATACTTCTGCTTGGTTGCTTCTCCGCCTCTTAAATGCCTGATTGATTTATGATAATCAAGTATTTCCTTAACCTCATTAGCCAATTCCGGATTTATATCTGGCAGTCGTTCAGTTAGATCTTTATGGACAGTACTTTTGGATACACCAAACTCCTTCGCGATTACGCGAACTGTTTTTCTCGTTTCCACGATATACTTTCCAATCTTGATAGTTCTTTCTTTGATGTAATCGTGCAATTCCCTCGCCCTCCCTATTTTTTTGAGAAGTACGAGATGTTGATTCGCTGTATTGCAGCCTTTAGTATGTATTTTTATGAATGAGTAATTCATTGTCTTGGATTCCTGATAGATTTAACGAGTCTTCACCTCTTGCATTCTCTATGTGTCAGGTTTGTAAAAGTTTATTAGCTTGGTTCCACTTTTATGCACAAAACATGCAATAAGGACAAGACTTCTTTGGTTTTCGTGCCATTTAAGCCTATTCGACAACTTTTTTTCCTGCACTATTTCCCGAGAAATAACAGGCAATACGTCGAAAAAAATGCCTCCAGACAATAGAGCCTGAAGGCATTTTCTTTATTCGTTACCTGGTTCTTGATTTGGATTGGACTCTTGATTCTCATTTGAGTCCTCAGATGTTTCATTACCTGCATCATCTTGATTTTCAGTTGTTTCTTCTTTTTCTTGATCAGCTGAATCTTTAGCCTTTGTATCGGCTTCCTTTTTCTCAGCTTTCAAAGAACTGATTGGTTTATCAAGATACTCTAACGGGTTGACAGCAACATTATCTTTTCTCACTTCGAAATGGACATGGGTGCCAGCTTCTTCATTAATAGCACTTGTTCCGCCTTTGGCAAAGGTTTCACCTTGTTTAAGGTTGTCTCCCTCTTTTACTTTAATATCCTTAATGGAGGAATAATGAGTTTCTATCCCTTTATCGTGCTCAACAACAACTAAGTTACCGAGTAATGCATCTTCCTGCACACTTTTCACTTTTCCGCTCATAGAAGCCGTAACATCAAAGCCTTTTCCATCCTTCATGGCATAGTCGATTCCTGTGTTAGGCTGATACGTATTATTATAGACAACAAGGGATGCTTCCTGTTGCTTTGTATCTCCATCCACATCATAAAATTCCTTTTTAATGACAGCAGACTCTGCCTCGCTCATTGGAATTGTGAAGGTTTCCAGCGAATTGTTCACTTCAATAGATGGCTCATTATTTTCAGACGTAATGTTTTGTTTGTTCTCAGATGGATCTTGCGTAAATTCATTATCGCTTGCTTGATAAACTAAAATACCTGTCAAAAGGACCGCTGCACTAAAAATATAAACTGCCGGCAAAAACCAACGCTTTTTCATTATACTTTTTACTTTTGACTGAGAAGATCGTTTATTTTCTTCCTCTCTCATTTTCATCACCTCTGTCATCATTCTGAACACTTTTCAGAAAATATATACATGGGCGGTGAAAAAATTTATATCTTTTGTAATACAAGCTGAAATTATGCATGAAATAATTTATTTATAAGAAGAAAATAAAAAAGAGCCTATACAAAGGCTCTGGTCAGTTCACTTCTTCGCTGTATACGTAGGCAGGTAGGCTGTTGCCTGTGATATTTTTACGTCTTTATAATAGTAGGAGATGATATCCTTATAGGATTTACCTGACTGTGCCATTCCGTTCGCTCCATACTGACTCATTCCTACTCCATGACCGTAGCCCTTTGTCGTGATTACAACTTGGTCGCCCTTTTTGTACCAGGAGAAATCACTTGATTTAAGGCCAAGCTGCTCTCTTACCTTTTTACCAGTGAGACGTTTACCGCCTATCTCGATTTCTCCAATTCGATTTCCTTCTGTTCGGCTAATTATCTTGCCAACATCCTCTTTGCTCGCAACCTTCACATTTAGGAGACGTTCAAACTCTGATAACGATATCGTTGTTTCGCTTAAATATTTTGGGGATTTCTCATCCCAGGGACTGGCCACACTGCGCAGGTATGGAAGTGCATTCGGCCAGTAATCTTCTGAGTTCTCGGTGTATCCATTGCTGGTTGAGAAAAAAGATGGAGTAATTAATTCTTCCTTATAGGTTAAAAGCTGCCCTTTCGTTGCGGAAACGGCCTCTTTAATCTTTTGCATATTCGTTTGATATTTATTTCCCCAGGCAGCTTTTAACTCTTTATCATTTAAATAGACCTGATCATTCACAGTATCCGTTATATCGGCACCCTTTGGAATTTCCTTCTTCGTTGTGGCTGTAAGTGCCTTTACGATAAACGTTCTGGCTGTCAGGGCTTGTGCCTTTAATGCCTCTAACTCGAAATTAGCAGGCATTTCAGCCGCAACTACACCAGCTACGTATTCCTCCAAATCTACAGCCTCCACCGTCTTTTGAGTGTTTCTGTACACTTGGATGGTTGTTTGTATCTCGGCCTTTTTCTCCGGCTGCTGTTTCGGTTCCCTTAACACGTGCTGCTCAGCCTCTGCTTCATCATCATTAAAAGGTGCGACCAGGAGTGTGGGAATCATAATAGTAACGGCTGCAACAAGACTAATAGCAAAAATAATCGGTTTCCAATGCTTCATATAGTAGTCTCCCCTCTATTCAGTTAACTGTCCAACACTTCATATGTATGAATTCTCTTATATGAATATGTCTATAAATAGTTAAGAGGGGCAAACTATTTATTAGGAATGATTCTTCTTTTTCTTTTCATAGTTTCTGTAAAGACTAAATAAAATATATAGAATGATTCCAAACAATAAAACATCAAATAAAATCTTAGCTACCTTAAAGATTAAAACCGCTAAGCAAACAATTAAAATAAGTTTTATTATGGTCGATACGCTTTTGTCTTTCAAACTAAAAATCTCCTTTCCTTTATTTTATCAATTATAGTCTATTAAAATTTCAGATTATTTAGTGAGTTACCCCCAGAAGTGATGGAATTGTGTATAAAGTTGTGGATAACTAGTGAACGACCAATATTTTTAATAAAATCTTTAAAAAAACTTGAAAAATAAAGGTTTGAAATGTTGGAGAGCTATTTTCACACCCATCTATGTGGATAAGGCTGTTGATAACCCTGTTACAATTGTGAATAACTTGTTGTTAATTTGTTTATACACCTGTGGGTAACTCTATATACGTTGATATTTATATAAAGGTAACCAATAAATTGTCCACCGTTTTTCGTGAAAACGAAAAAGCCAGACATTTCTGTCTGGCTTTCAACGCACTAAAATTTACGCGTTTTCCGCAATAACTGTAGATTCTTCCTGCTCAGAGGATTCATTAATACGCTCGATATCTGCACCAAGCGCAGCAAGTTTACCATGGAAATTCACATATCCACGATCCAAGTGCTTAAGCTCTGTTACCCGAGTGACACCGTCAGCAACAAGTCCGGATAAAATCAAGGCTGCTGCTGCGCGCAGATCTGTAGCTGCTACTTCAGCTCCCTGAAGGTTTGCTTCTCCAGAAATTATAACAGAACGGCCATCAATTTTAATATCAGCGTTCATGCGACGGAATTCTTCTACATGCATAAAGCGGTTTTCGAAGACCGTTTCAGTAATCATGCTTATTCCATTGGCACGTAACAACAATGCCATCATTTGAGATTGCATATCAGTCGGGAACCCTGGATGCGGCATTGTTTTAATATCTACTGCTTTCATGCTATCTGACCCAATTACACGCAGGCCATCTTTCTCTTCTTTGATTGTAATACCCATCTCTTCCATTTTAGCCACAAGAGAGGATAAGTGCTCCATTACTGCACCTTGCACCAATACATTTCCGCCTGTAATTGCAGCAGCAACCATGAAAGTTCCAGCTTCAATACGGTCAGGAATAATGTAATGTTCAGTACCATATAGCTTTTCTACACCCTCAATACGGATTGTAGCTGTTCCTGCACCCTTAACCTTTGCACCCATTTTATTCAAATAGTTAGCCAGGTCCACAATTTCAGGTTCTTTTGCACAGTTATCTAATACAGTGACACCATCTGCCAATGCAGCAGCCATCATGATGTTTTCAGTAGCTCCTACACTTGGGAAATCCAAATAGATTTTTGCACCTTTAAGACGACCATCAACCTCAGCTTCGATAAAACCGTTGCCGACTCTCACTTTAGCGCCCATTGCTTCAAACCCTTTTAGATGCTGATCAATTGGACGTGAACCAATTGCACAGCCGCCAGGTAAAGCGACGCGAGCTTTTCCGTTTCTAGCCAATAAAGATCCCATTACAAGGACTGAAGCACGCATTTTACGAACGTATTCGAACGGCGCTTCTTCTGCTAATGGCTTTGAGGCATCCACTGTTACAGTATTATTGCTAAAAGTGACTTCTGTATTTAAATTTCGGATTACTTCATTAATTGTATATACATCGGATAGCTCCGGAACGTCTTTAAGAACGCTTTTTCCTTCACTTGCTAATAATGTTGCAGCTAATACAGGTAAAACGGCGTTTTTTGCACCCTCTACACGAACTGTACCTTCTAACCTGTTTCCGCCGCGGACAATGATTTTTTCCAAAGTTATTCCCCTCCGCGTTCAATATCTCTATATTAGTATTCAAATGCTATTATCGGTGTGCCAATGGTAAACTGTGTCCCACTGTTCTTTTGATCCTCTCTGATATCTCGAAAGGCCAGTTGGAGGTTCATTCCATTGGTCATCATATTCTTAAATTGATTGCTTTTTGCAGCAACAGAAATAAAATTACTTTCTATTGCACTTTCCATTGACTTAGCTTCATATTCATTCATCCAGTTTTTTAGTAGAACCTTATCCATATTAGCACCGGTTATCCCTTTGATACAAGAGAAATAGTGAGGGGGGTCCTTAAACATGACCTTTGTCCCATTTTTTAGCCAGTTTTGGATAAAATCAACTTGTCCACGTGTCCACTCAGTCCCTTCTATACTCGTAATTAGGACTGTTTTTTGTGAATCACTGGACATGATTTTAATCTTCGAGGTAATATTCAACTTTTCATTCAGATATGTACCAACCAATGTTTTTCCGTTGCTGCTGGAATCTTCGCTCCAAACATAATTGGTATATTCAGTCTGTATGTCAGCCGCCACTTCAGAAAATTGATTATCAACACTTGCTCGGGCCAAAACAATCCAATCCGTTATTTCTGCTGCTGGATCGACACGCTTTATACCCTCAGCAATCATTAGCAAGTCGCTTTTAGCCAATGCTTCTGTCGTTTTATTCCCCACATATAAAATCATCAAACCAACAATTATTGAAAGAATCACTTTTTTCATGTATGCCACTCTCCCCTATTGCCTTAGTTTTACCTTAGGGAATCATATGCATACAGAAATCCGTTCGTCACTTTCTGACAGCTTCGGTTAATTAAAGAGATTCGTTAATTGCTGAGCATAACTCCAGTAATCAAGAAAAAATCCGCTGACTGCTGAACCGATGGTAATGGTCAGCAATATATACAGCACTCTTGCCTGAAATACTCTTCCTGCTCTCAGCAGCTTATCAAAGTGCAGCGCTTGTAATGCCCACCATGTAACAGCTATAAAAAACAAATGACTCACAATACTGAGCAAAGCTTGCATTCCGAATGAATTCATGGTCTTTTTTCCTTTCAAAACTAAAGATATACGAATTCAGTGTACCATATTTAAAAGGACCGTTCCTCTTTTTCTACAAATTATCGACATTTTCTAACAAAAAGAATCTAAATCGTATGAAATAAACGGATTCTATCAAATAATGTAATAAACAGACATATTTAGGCACGCATAATATTATTTTACAACATAACACCTGTTAATAGCTAGATTCACTTCTTCACAATTTAATGGTAATTATTAAGTTTTCTTTACAAAGAAAACAAATAAAAAGCCAGGAGGTATTTTCCCTCCTGGTCATGTAAATTTATTTTAACATTTGATATATATCCGTGAAGTTCTGATGGAAGAAATCGAGCAAATAATGAGGGAATAATCCGAACAGGATCGATCCCACAGCACAAATTCCGATTACATAGTGGATGACTGATATTTTCATCTTACCCTTTGTTTCTTCTTCCGTCCTCATAAAGAGATGGACGATGATGTTGAAGTAATAGATATAGGAAATTACGGTAGTCACCAGCATGATTGCTGCCAGTATATAATGGCCTTGTTCCTTCGCAAAAAGGTTCATGAAAATATTCAGCTTTGCAATGAATCCTGCCGTACCAGGAATTCCTGCCATGGAGAGAATGAAAATACACATGGAAACCGCCAAAAATGGTGATTTTTTATACAGGCCGGCCATCATATATTGATCCTCGTCCCCAATCTTCCTATCTTCTGCTATGAATTGGATGACGGCAAAGGCCCCGGTCATCATTAGGATGTATGCAGCAAAATAGTACCAAATCGATTCAATCGTATATTCTCCAAAGGCTGTAACCGCAGCAAGCAAATATCCTGCATGGGCAATGCTTGAATAAGCAAGCATTCGTTTCAGATTCTTTTGCCTTAATGCAATTAGATTTCCGGCAATCATCGTTATACTAGCCAGGACAGCCAGATAGTTTTGATTGGCCGTAAAAATCGATAGGAATCCGATATCATCCATTGTTGCTGTTAAAAACACGGTAACAACGATACGAAGTAAAAGCGCAAAGCCTGCTGCTTTTGAAACAATACTCAAGAAGGCAGTCACCGGCGTCGGCGATCCTTCATATACATCAGGTGCCCACATATGGAAAGGCACGGTTGCCAGCTTGAAGGATATCCCGATTACGAAAATAAAGAAGGATAGTCCAGCAATATATTGAAGCTGCGAGTTTTCTTGGGTGGCAAATATAGTTCCAATTTCGAATATATTCGTCGTCCCGCTCACGCCGTACATATAACTCAGTGCAAACAGGATGATGGCTGTCGAGATTCCCCCATTGACCACATATTTCATTGAAGCTTCAGCTGATTTTCGGTTATTTTTCTGCATTCCAGCCAGAATATAGGATGAAACGGACAAAAGCTCTAGCCCCACAAACAATGTAATCAAATCTCCGCTTGATGTCATGATCATGGCACCTAATAAAGCAGTTAGAAGTAAATAATAAAATTCTGCCTGATACGGCTGCATCCCAGCTCTCGGTTTATGTACCACAGCCAGCACCATGACAAAGGCTGATCCAATCAAAAGTATAAGCTTAAATGCTTTGGCAAAGGCGTCCAATCGGAATGTATCATACAAAATCGAGCCAGCCTCCAATGGGAATAAGCCAATTAAAGAAATGATGGCAAGCCCGATACTACCAAAAGCAAACCAGCCAAGTACCTTTCTTCCAAATTGTTTAGGCATGCATAAATCCAATATAGAGAGGATGATCGCTGCACCAAGGATTATAAATTCAGGTATCATTAAATTCCAGTTCATCGACAGTAATGTTTCCATATCCATATCTTAGTCACCTCCCTATCCCTGTCATCATGTCAGCAATTTCAGCCTGAAGCGGTCCTTCCAGGATGGCAGGGCAGACGCCGATCAAAATAATAAAACCAAGTAATACAAATGCCAGTACCGCTTCGTTCGGTTTTAAGTCGGCGATGGATAACTCGTTCTTGGGCGCTCCAAATGTCATATTTAGAACGGCACGCAGCACGTAAACAGCAGTCAATACAATTCCTAACGTACCAATGGCAGCAAGGATTGGTTCGGTCTTAAACAATCCCATGAACGCCATGAATTCACTGATAAAACCGGACATCCCCGGCAAACCGAGTGAAGCCATCCCTCCTGCCAGTAAAATCCCCGAGAAAACCGGAATAGATTTAGCCAATCCACCAAGTTCTTTAAGATTTGTAGTTCCGACTCTTTCATAAAGAAAGCCAACCAGTAAAAAAAGCAAGGCGGCGATCAAGCCATGAGATACAACCTGAAATAAAGCACCCTGAATTCCTGCTGTATTTAATGCCCCCAGTCCCATAAGGACAATTCCCATATGAGAGATTGAGGAATAGGCCAGCACGAGCTTGAAATCCGTTTGTTGCAAAGCAAGCCAAGCACCATATAGGAAATTAATGACGCCAAGCAAAGCAATCCAAAAGGCCATCTCTTTAAACTCACCTGGGAACAATCCCATTCCAAATCTGATTAACCCATAAGCACCAATCTTCAGTAATACTCCGGCATGCAGCATAACAATTGCTGGAGGCGCCTGTACATGGACTCGCAGCATCCAGGAATGGAACGGAAAAATCGGCAGCTTGATTCCAAAAGCGATGACAATCCCCGTAAAGAGGATATATTTCAATTCTGTACTGATTGGAGCTAGAAGCGTCTGCCCGCCAACTGATAAGATTTGCCCCAATATCTCAATATTGGCTGTGCCGGTTCTCGCAAAAAGTACCATGATGACAAACAAGAGGATACAAGAGCCTAAGCCGTTATAAATCAAGAAGCTAAATGCGGCTTTTTCTTTGTCGAAATAACCCCATTTCCCAATCAAGAAGAACATGGCCACCAAGGTAACCTCAAAGAAGAGGAAGAATAAAATCAGATTCTGAGATAGGAAGACACCCAGCATACCAACCTCTAATAAGAGAAGAAGAATAAAATAGCCCTTCCATTCTTTTTTTATCTGAAGAACAGAGGCTAGTGCTGCCAATGTTGATAAAATCGCTGTAAGAATTACCATCACAAGGGAGATTCCGTTCAGGCTCAGTTCAAAGGGTATGGCATATAATTGACTTTGCCTAACTCCCCCGCCTCCTAATTGAAACCACTTATGAAAAACCGAAAACACCGTAAATTTCGTTCCAGATAGATATTCACTATATAGGTAGATTGTAAGAATCAATGGTGGAATGGTCCCCAATATACCTAATCGTTTCAGTGCGTTTTCATTGTTTTTCGAAACAAACAGTAATCCAGCTATCCCTAGCAAAGGGGAGAAAACGAGCAAACTAAGAATATATGGGTTCATCTGACATACCCTCCTGT
The DNA here is from genome assembly GCF_008935075.1 of Pradoshia sp. D12. NCBI lineage: Bacteria > Bacillati > Bacillota > Bacilli > Caryophanales > Bacillaceae > Pradoshia > Pradoshia sp. D12. Next base: position 3,741,298 of record NZ_CP044545.1, read on the forward strand.
CCATGCAAAGATCACAAGTACGGCAGCCAGGCCAATCAGAGCAATCGTCCCATATATCTGCATTTTGCCATTATGCGCATTGGCACCTTTAGTAGCGCTAAAATTGATCAAGTAAGAAACAGATGACACAATTCCCTGCAGGATATATTTTTCAACCCAGGAGAGAATCATTCCGAAGCCCTTCACCATCCGCACAATTGTAAACTCGTAAAATTCATCGACATAAAATTTATTCGCCAGCATTTGATAAAGCGGTCCTGGAACTTCCTTCTCCACACCGACACTTTTCCTTTTACCGTAGATCAGCCAGGCGGTGCCGCATCCAATTAAAAAGGCAAGTATAGCCACAATAGGAATCCAAATTGGTCCCTCTATATGTACATGGCCCAGATATCGGTTGCCTTCAGCCAGCCAATCTCCAAGAAAAGTTCCAAACCACGGGGTGTTAACATAGCCTGCAAAGATAGAAAGTACAGCAAGTATCATCATCGGAGCTGTCATGGAACCAGGTGATTCCTGCACATCCTTTGTTTCATTACGTGATGGTCCCCAAAATACGATAAAGAACAGGCGGAACATATAAAAAGCCGTCAAAATGGATGTTAGTAATGCAACTATAAATAGGACGATATGGCCGCTCTCCCAAACAGATACAAGAATCTCATCCTTACTAAAGAATCCTGATAGGAGTGGAAATCCGGTTAAGGCCAATGTCCCGATTAAAAACAATGGACCAGTTCGCCGTAATTTTTTCCACAAGCCACCCATCTCGTCGATATTTTGAGTATGAACAGCATGGATGACACTGCCGGCTGCCAGGAACAATAGTGCTTTAAAAAATGCATGAGTCGTTAAATGGAATACACCGGCCACATAGCCTGCTGTCCCAAGTGCAAGCATCATATAGCCGAGCTGGCTGACCGTCGAGTATGCCAAAATCCGTTTAATATCCTTTTGGACTGTGGCAATAGCAGCTGCAAAGATGGCTGTAAACGCACCAACAATCGCTACAGTCAGCATGGCTGTTTCACTCGCTGCAAACAGAGGAAACATCGTTGCGACTAAATAGACGCCGGCTGCCACCATGGTAGCGGCATGGATTAATGCCGATACAGGAGTCGGGCCTTCCATCGCATCAGGAAGCCATGTATGTAATGGAAACTGGCCAGATTTCCCGATAGCGCCAATAAAAATCAACAGCGCTGTGGCTGTGGCCCAGCCTGAAGTCAGGACTCCATTTTCTACAGCTGAGAAAATCGCTTCATACTCAAAGCTGCCTGTTTTCCAGAATAAGAGGATAATGCCGATTAAAAGTCCGATATCTCCAATTCTGGTCATAATAAATGCCTTTTTCGCTGCGCGCCTGGCAGCATCCTTGTAAAAATAAAAGCCAATCAACAGGAATGATCCCAATCCGACCAATTCCCAAAAGATATAGAGCTGCAGGAGATTCGGTGAAACCACCAAACCCAGCATGGCGAATGTAAACAGCCCCAAATAAGCAAAGAAAACAGGCACCCTTCCATCGCCTTGCATATACCCAATTGAATAAATATGTACCAGTAAGCTTACAAGTGAAACAATCACCAGCATCAACGCATTTAATTGGTTTACCTCTACCCCCATTGTCACTTGGTTCTCACCAATTCTTAGCCAATCCACTACAGAGCGATAGTCTGGTGATTGAAGGCGGCCAATGAGAACCAGGAGGGAGAAAAGGAAAGTAAGTAACGTGAAGCCAATCCCTATGTATGCACTCGAAGCCTTCAGCCTCTTTCCAACCACAAGCAGAAGCACAAATGACAGGAGCGGGAAAAGAGGAATGACCCATACAAGCTTCATCATATAAACATTTCCCCTTATGATTGAAGAGCAGCAGTTCCCCTCTTCAATTCGTGTTATCCATTGACGTTAATTTTTCAATGTGTCCATTTCATCTATATTGACAGTTTTTCGATTCCGATAAAGTGAAAATAAAATCGCGAGTCCTACTGCAGCCTCGGCAGCTGCTACTGCAATCGCAAACAAAGCAAATACCTGCCCGGTTATGGCAGGGGCCGGTCCAAGCTTACTGAAAGCTACTAGATTGATATTCACGGCATTTAGCATTAATTCAATCGATACGAGGACAATAATTATATTTCGCTTTGTCAGAGCACCATAAAGCCCAATACAGAATAGTGTCAACGCTAGTGTTAAATAGGCAGGAAGCGGAACTGAAGTCATTTCTCCTCCCCCTCCTTCTGATCATCTTTTTTCGCCAATACGACGGCACCTACCAAGGCAACCAGCAGCAATACGGATACAAGCTCAAATGGAATCACAAATTTCGTATAAATAGCAATCCCAATTTTCTCTGTATTATTTAAATGCAGAGTACTCGATTGGCTGACCAGATCTGTCTCGCCACCTGCTGTATTGACAGTCTCTGCAAAGTTTAAATTGTAGATGCCTGCATAGACTGCACCTGCAAAGCCCAAAACTCCTATTAGGACAAAGGCTTTCCTCCACATGCCTGCCTTTGTTACACTTGGATCCCGGTGATTGGTCAGCATAATTCCAAAAAGCATAATGATTGTGATCGCTCCAGAATAAATCATGATTTGGACTACCGCCACAAACTCTGCTGACAGTAACACATAGATTCCGGCAATGCTGATAAAGGTAAACACAAGTGACACCATCATATGCATGACCTTGGTTAGATGGATCATCAGCACAGCGCCGCAGATTGCTATTAATCCCAGCACAATGAATGCTGTCATTTCTCCACTCATTATTGATTCACCTTTCGAATATTTTCGTCATTTTCATCAAGCCACTCCAGATTCTTAAATAACTCATCCCGGCTATACTCCGCCAGTTCAAAATTATTCGTCATCACAATGGCTTCAGTCGGACAAACCTCTGTGCATAAATCACATAGTATACAAATCTCAAAATTTATATCATAGGTATCGATAATTTTGCCTTTTTTAGTAGAGTCAGGGTGTTTTTTACCTGTCAGATGAATACAATCTGTTGGACAAATATTCATACATTGATTACATACAATGCATTTTTCGGGATAAAATTTTTGAATGCCGCGGAAACGATCGGGTACCATAATCGACTCATTTGGATAATCGTAGGTCACTTTTTCACGAGATAAATTCTTCAGTGTGTACTTCAGACCCTTAGCTAAACCGAACATTTTTTTCTCCCTCCCTCTATTACTCTCTCTATCTTAGGCTATTATTTTTATGACTAATGCTGTTACAAAGATATTTAGTAAGGCAACCGGCAATAACACCTTCCAGCCAAACTCCATTAAATGATCTGCTCGTAAACGTGGGAACGTCACACGAATCCAAACTAGGAAAAACGTGACCGCAAACCATTTCAAGCTGAACCAAACGGCACCTGGAATCCAATCAAGGAACGGGAGAGGCTGCCACCCTCCAAAAAACAGGATTACAGTCAATGTGGCCATCGCAAACATGTACACATACTCTGAAAGCATAAAGAATGCCCATCTAAAACCCGAATATTCAACATGAAATCCTGCTACCAGCTCCGATTCAGCCTCGGATAAATCAAAAGGAACGCGATTTAATTCTGCTACTGCCGCTATCAGAAAGACAACAAACGCAATTGGCTGGCGGATAATATTCCAAACACCTGCCTGGGATTCTACAATATCATTTAAATTTAAGCTGCCTGTTAAGAGAACAATCCCAATCACAGACATGACGAGCGGAACCTCATAGGAAATCATTTGTGCACCTGCACGCATCCCGCCCATTAAGGAATATTTATTATTGGAAGCCCATCCTGCTGCCAATATCCCAACTGTACTAACCCCAGATACTGCAATATAATAGAGCAACCCTACACCCAAATCCGCAAATTGCAGAGCTTCTGTGAATGGCAATGTAGCTACAACAACCATCGCAGGTGCAAACGCAATAAAGGGAGCCAATTTAAACAATGGTTTATCAGCCTGATCCGGAATCGTATCTTCCTTAAGTAGCAATTTGAGGACATCTGCAACTGTCTGGAGTAAGCCCCATTTCCCTCCAAGCTGATTGGGTCCATGGCGCAGCTGCATATACCCCATAACCTTTCGCTCTGCTAAAATGGCAAATGTCACGAATCCCAGTATGACGAACATGAGTACAATTGCCGAACCAGCAAAGACTGCAAATGAACTCCAGCTCGGAGTTGAGGTAAGTAAATTTTGAATCATTACCCATCAACCTCCCCAAGGACAATATCAATTGCACCCAATATTGCAACCAGATTGGCGATATTTTCTCCCTTTAATAACTTCGGCAAAATTTGCAGGTTGTAAAAAGACGGGCGCCTGAATTTAAGACGGTACGGCTCTTTTTTTCCCTCGCTCGCTATGTAACAACCGATTTCTCCTCTTGGTGATTCAATTCGGACGTACCCTTCCCCTTTTGGCGGCTTTATTATTTTTGGAACCTTAGCCATAACAGGCCCATCAGAAGGAAATTGTTCAATACATTGTTCAAGAATCTTTAAGGATTCTTCGATTTCATCCAGACGAATTTCATATCTGGATAACACATCCCCTGTTTCACGTGTAACTATTTTAAAATCAAAACGGTCATAAATCGAATAAGGAGCCGTTTTTCGTAAGTCCTGTTTCACACCTGTGCATCTTAAATTTGGACCGCTTAATGAATAGGCAATCGCTTCTTCAGCGGAGTAAATTCCTATACCCTTCACCCGTGTCAAAAAGATCTCATTTCCGCTTACCAGTTGACGGTATCCCTGCAGCTGTTCACGCATATATGGAATAAATTCAGCCACCTTTTGAATCCATCCATCCGGTGCATCCCATTTCACACCACCAACACGCATATAATTAAATGTCAGTCGGGCACCAGATAGCTCATTCAGGAAATTAAGAATCATTTCCCTTTCCCTGAATGCATAGATAAATGGACTGGTCGCTCCCAAATCCAGCACGAATGTCCCCCATGCCACAAGATGGCTCGATATCCGCCCCAGTTCCATGGCCATAACCCTTAAATACTCAGCCCGGTCCGGCACTTCAATCTTCATCATTGTTTCGACCGCATGGCAGAGCACATAGTTATTGGTCATGGCAGATAAATAATCAAGCCGGTCGGTGTAGGGAATAATTTGAGTGTATTGCAGGTTCTCCGCCAGCTTTTCCGTTCCTCTATGTAAATAGCCAATAACCGGTTTTGCCTCGGTAATGATTTCTCCATCAATTTTAACGACAATCCGCAAAACCCCATGCGTACTTGGATGCTGCGGTCCTACATTCAAAAGCATTTCTTCCGTTCGAATCATGCCCTCCTACACCTCCACATCATCATACTGCTCATAATCCTTGCGCAGTGGATGACCAACCCAGTCTTCCCCGAGTAGTATTCGCTCTAAGTTCGGATGGCCTGTAAACGTTATGCCCAGCAAATCATATATTTCTGACTCTGCCCAATTTGCACCTATCCATAACGGCACGACAGATTCCAGCTCTGGCTGCTCTCGATCCACCTTGACCTTAATGACAATTTCACGCTGATATGGAAATGAATACAAATATAAATATACCTCGAAATGGGTGACAAAGTCTGTTCCGTGAATCTCAGATAAATAATTAAACTTCAGTTGCTCATTTTTTCGTAAAAATTCGAGAGTTCGATAGTATGCTTCCTTTTTTAAAACAATCGTTGGTACATCCTTAGAAAGCCTATTAATATAAGCATCTTCCAAAATTTCAGGTCCAATATTGGTTTCTAGTATCGTTCGATAGGTATCAAGCAGGGATTGATTTGGAGATGGCGCTTCTTCTGATGCAGGTGCGGATGTTTTTTCGGCAAGTTTTGATTTCGCCTTGGCTGCTGCCGCGGCTTTTGCCTTTGCTACTGCAATTGCTTTGGCTTTGGCTTTTTCTGTTTCTTCTAGTGGTTTGGTGGATTCGGTGTCTCCCTCTGTCCGTTTTTGCTTCGCTAATGCAGCTGCCTTTGCCTTGGTCGCCGCTGCCGCTTTTGCTTTCGCGATAGCGATTTCTTTTTCTTTTTTTGTTTCCTCTGGCGATGTGGTGGATTCAGAGTTTGCTTCTCCCTCTGTTCGTTTTTGCTTCGCCAATGCAGCTGCCTTTGCCTTGGCTGCGGCTGCCGCTTTTGCTTTCGCGAGGGCGATGGCTTTTTCTTTTTCTGTTTCCTCTGGCGGTGTGGTGGACTCAGAGTTTGCTTCTCCCTCTGTCCGTTTTTGCTTCGCTATTGCAGCTGCCTTTGCCTTGGCCGCGGCTGCCGCCTTTGCTTTCGCGAGGGCGATCGCTTTTTCTTTTTCCTCTGGCGGTGTGGTGGACTCAGAGTTTGCTTCTCCCTCTGTCCGTTTTTGCTTCGCTATTGCAGCTGCCTTTGCCTTGGCCGCGGCTGCCGCTTTTGCTTTCGCGAGGGTAATTGCTTTTTCTTTTTCTGTTTCCTCTGGTGGTGTGGTAGATTCAGAGTTTGCTTCTCCCTCTGTTCGTTTTTGCTTCGCCAATGCTGCCGCCTTTGCCTTGGCTGCGGCTGCCGCTTTTGCTTTGGCGAGGGCGATGGCTTTTTCTTTTTCTGTTTCCTCTGGCGGTGTGGTGGACTCAGAGTTTGCTTCTCCCTCTGTCCGTTTTTGCTTCGCTATTGCAGCTGCCTTTGCCTTGGCCGCGGCTGCCGCTTTTGCTTTCGCGAGAGCGATATCATCTTTATCTTGATGAGGATCTGCTTTAGGTGATTGCTCGGAGGATTGCTTTTCAGCAAGCTTTTGTTTGGCTGCTTCCTTCGCCTTTTCTGCTGCCTCTTTCTTTTGCTGGGATAAGTCTTTTTCGCTCAACTACAACACCTTCTTCCCAGTTTTCGCCTCATATTTAATCTTTTCCTTCAATTTATTGATTCCATATATGAGAGCTGCAGGATTGGGAGGACATCCTGGTATATAGACATCAACCGGCACTATTTGGTCGACTCCCTTCACTACACTATAGGAGCGCACATATGGACCTCCTGCGGTAGCACAGGAACCCATCGCGATGACCCACTTCGGTTCAGGCATTTGGTCATACAGTCTTCTTAAAATAGGAGCCATTTTCTTTGTCACAGTCCCTGAAACAATCATGACGTCTGATTGACGTGGAGATGTACGAAAAAAGGAACCAAATCGATCAACATCATAATGCGAGGAACCAACAGCCATCATTTCAATAGCACAGCATGCCAGTCCAAATGTAAGTGGCCATAGGGAATTTCCTCTCGCCCATCCCTTTACCTGTTCCAATGTTGCCAAAAATATCGTACGTTGCAGTTCATCCTTCTCCCTTGGAGAGAGCTCTTCCAATTTTAATTCCATTTCAGCACCTTCTTTTTCCAGGCATAAAGTAATCCAAGTACAAGCATCAACACAAAAATCAGCATTTCAATTAATGCAAATACGCCTAATTTTTCATAGGCTACCGCCCATGGATAAAGAAATACGGTCTCTACATCAAATAAAACAAACAGCAAGGCAAAGATATAATAACGTACATTAAATTGAACCCTTGAATCATGAAAGGGCTCCAAGCCACTTTCGTAGGTTGTACCTTTTGCGTCGGTAGGTTTGTGAGGTCTTAATAACTTCCCTAAAGACAATGCTACAATTGGAAGCAATATTCCAAGGCATAAAAAAACCAGAACGATTATATAATTGTTCTGATACCAATGTAGTGATGCCAATCTCATCCCCCCATTTTTCCCACTAAAATTTTCTAAATATTCAATATGTAACCGTATATATTATAACATTCTGATATATACGTGTCGATATGATATGGTGATTTTGGTCATACCACTTTTATCTCAATTTTATTGGATAGGTGGGGATGATAGGTGACTCATAGGTAGTTGATAGCAGAGCTTTCTACGACCTTTCACACACCTTTGACCGACCTTTACCCCGGTATAGGTGGGGTATAGGTGCCTGATAGGTACCCCAGAGCTCCTTTCCCCCACCTTTCACATACCTTTGACCGACCTTTACCCCGGTATAGGTGGGGCATAGGTGCCTGATAGGTACCCCAGAGCTCCTTTCCCCCACCTTCCGCATACCTATCACCGATCTTTCACCCATCTACCACCGACCTATGACCGACCTCCCACCGACCCAACAGCAAGAGACAAAGTCCTCTCATCCCACTTGTTCCATTCTTCCTTCCTCATTTCCTATATATATTTCTCATTTGCCAAGTTATGTACAAAAAAACTCCAGGGGCCCCTCTCCCCTGGAGTTTATTCAACGTTTAACGTTGTCTTTGTTCAGCAATATCTAGACGGTTTAAAGCACGCTTAAGTGCCAATTCAGCACGATGTGCATCAATTTCAACTTGTCTGTCTTGAAGTCGTCTTTCAGCACGTGCTTTAGCCTGTTTGGCGCGAGCAGTATCAATATCTTCAGCACGTTCAGCTGACTGTGCGAGTATGGTTACTTCTTCACCGTTGACTTCCATGAATCCACCGGATACAGCAACCCATTCTGTATTGTTACCCGTTTTTAAACGAACGGAACCGATATCAAGTGGAGCTACCATTGGAATATGTCCGGCAAGAATACCAAGTTCCCCCGTTTTTGCTTTCGTACTGACCATTTCTACTTCTTCATCCAACACAGGACCGCCAGGAGTAACTACAGAAACTTTAATCGTTCTCATATATGTGCCCTCCTATAAGATCCTTCGGTTAAGCCTCAACGCCCATTTGCTTAGCTTTTTCTACAACATCTTCAATGCGTCCAACTAGGCGGAATGCATCTTCAGGAAGGTTGTCGTATTTACCATCAAGGATTTCTTTGAAGCCTCTAACAGTTTCTTTAACTGGTACATAAGAACCTTTTTGACCAGTAAACTGTTCAGCTACGTGGAAGTTTTGAGATAAGAAGTTTTGAATACGTCGTGCACGGGCAACAACTAATTTATCTTCTTCTCCCAATTCATCCATACCTAGAATGGCAATAATATCTTGCAACTCTCTGTAACGTTGTAATGTAGATTGAACGCTACGGGCAACTTCATAGTGTTCTTCTCCAACGATTTCAGGAGAAAGCGCACGGGAAGTAGATGCCAACGGATCCACCGCTGGGTAAATACCCATTTCAGAAAGTTTACGCTCAAGGTTTGTTGTTGCATCTAAGTGGGCAAATGTTGTAGCCGGAGCCGGATCCGTGTAGTCATCGGCTGGTACGTAAATTGCTTGAATAGATGTAACAGAACCCACGTTAGTGGATGTAATACGTTCTTGTAATTGACCCATTTCTGTAGCCAATGTTGGTTGGTAACCAACGGCAGATGGCATACGTCCAAGCAGGGCAGAAACCTCTGAACCGGCTTGTGTGAAACGGAAGATGTTATCGATGAAGAAAAGTACGTCCTGACCTTGTGCATCACGGAAATACTCAGCCATTGTCAAACCTGTCAAGGCAACACGCATACGTGCACCAGGCGGTTCATTCATTTGTCCGAAGACCATGGCTGTTTTCTTGATAACACCGGAGTCAGTCATTTCGTGGTAAAGGTCATTTCCTTCACGAGTACGTTCTCCAACGCCTGCGAATACGGAGATACCACCGTGTTCTTGGGCGATATTGTTGATTAATTCTTGGATTAATACAGTTTTACCTACACCGGCACCACCGAACAATCCGATTTTTCCACCTTTGATGTAAGGTGCAAGTAAGTCTACTACTTTGATACCTGTTTCAAGGATCTCAACTTCAGTAGATAACTCTTCAAATTTTGGAGCTTCTCTGTGGATTGGATCTTTTTGATAGTTGCCTTCTAAAGGAGCATCTAAATCAATTTTTTCACCCAATACGTTGAATACACGACCAAGTGTTATGTCTCCAACCGGTACAGAAATTGGTGCTCCTGTATCGATTACTTCTGCATTACGGACTAATCCGTCTGTAGAAGCCATTGCAATCGTACGAACCGTATCATCGCCTAAGTGAAGAGCAACTTCCAAAGTAAGGTATTCTGCCTCATCAGCAGGCGCTCCTTTGGAAATGTTGATCTTCAGAGCGTTATAGATCTCAGGTAGTTTGCCGTTTTCAAATCTAACGTCGACAACCGGACCCATGACTTGAGTAACGCGTCCTATGTTCATTCCATTCCCTCCTATTTACTCTATGCCGTGTGAATGTTCGAATCTATATTTCCATTTTATCTATTCGAGTGCAGCGGCTCCGCCGACAATCTCGGTAATTTCTTGTGTAATTGCAGCTTGGCGTGCACGGTTGTATGTCAATGTTAGAGAGCCGATAAGCTCAGAAGCATTATCAGTTGCACTCTTCATTGCTGTCATCCGTGATGCGTGTTCGCTTGCCTTACCATCCAACAATGCGCCATATATTAAACTCTCAGCATATTGTGGCAGTAACACTTCAAGAATCTCTTCCTGGTTTGGTTCGAATTCGTAAAGTGTAGCTACAGCATCGCTTTCTACACTTCCAAGAGGTAAAAGTTTAGTTTCCGTTACTTCTTGGGAAATAGCACTAATAAAGTGGTTGTAGTACATATAGATTTCGTCAACAGTTTCGTCTGCGAATAACTTTACCGTACTGGCGGTTATTTCTTTAATGTCATCAAAGCTTGGCTGATCAGACAATCCGACCATTTCCTGGATAACGTTCATACCGCGGATACGGAAGAATTCACTTCCCACCCGCCCAAGAACGATAATACCGTATTCATCCGGGGATTTATGGCGTTCATTGATTGTCTGATAAACTTTTCTTAAGACACTACTATTATATGGTCCAGCTAATCCGCGATCGGAAGTGATAACCAGATATCCGGTTCTTTTCACAGGACGAGTGACCAGCATCGGATGAGATGCATCCGAGCTTCCATTCGCAATGCTCGCTACGACCTCTTGGATTTTCTCCATGTACGGTACAAAAGCTTTCGCGTTTGCTTCGGCACGATTCAATTTGGAGGCGGAAACCATTTGCATGGCTTTTGTGATTTGGCTCGTCTTTTTCGTTGATTTTATACGCGCATCTATATCACGTAATGATGCCATTTCTTCTCACCATCCTTTATTAAATGCCTATCCTGTTATTCCGATACAACAAATTGTTTTTTAAATTCAGCGATTGCTGCTTTCATATCCTCTTCTTTTGGCAGATCGCCAGTAGTGCGGATATGTTCAAATAATTCGTTGTGGTTACGTGCAGTCCATTCAATGATTTCAGCTTCAAAACGCCTGATATCAGCCAATGGAATATCATCTAAGAATCCACGAGTCAAGCAGTATAGAATTAATACTTGTTGTTCTACACGCAATGGCTTATGAAGATCTTGTTTTAATACTTCAACTGTACGTTGACCACGATTTAATTTCGCTTGAGTTGCTTTATCCAAGTCAGATCCGAATTGGGAGAATGCTTCAAGCTCACGGAATGATGCCAAGTCCAAACGTAGAGTACCGGCAACTTTTTTCATTGCTTTAATTTGCGCTGATCCACCTACACGGGATACGGATAGACCCGCATTAATCGCAGGACGTACGCCGGAGAAGAATAAATCAGATTGCAAGAAGATTTGTCCATCTGTGATGGAGATAACGTTTGTTGGGATATAAGCGGAGATATCTCCAGCTTGTGTTTCAACGAACGGTAATGCTGTGATTGAACCCGCACCAAGTGTGTCGTTCAATTTAGCAGCACGCTCCAATAGACGGGAGTGCAAGTAGAATACATCCCCTGGGAATGCTTCACGGCCTGGAGGACGACGAAGCAACAAGGAAAGCTCACGATATGCTGCTGCTTGCTTAGATAAATCATCATATACAACAAGGACATGCTTGCCTTGGCGCATGAAATATTCACCCATTGTTACCCCACTGTAAGGAGCCAAGTATAGCAATGGAGCTGGTTGAGATGCAGATGCTGAAACAACGATTGTGTAATCCAATGCACCATGCTTACGGAAAGTTTCAACTGTTCCACGAACTGTTGATTCTTTTTGACCGATTGCTACATAGATACAAATCATGTTTTCATCTTTTTGATTCAAAATGGTGTCAATCGCTACAGATGTTTTACCTGTTTGACGGTCACCAATGATTAATTCACGTTGTCCACGTCCGATAGGAACAAGGGCATCGATCGCTTTAAGACCTGTTTGTAAAGGCTCGTGTACAGACTTACGATCCATTACACCCGGTGCATTGTTTTCGATCGGTAATGTTGCAGTTGTAGCGATTGGACCCATACCATCAAGTGGTTGTCCAAGAGGGTTAACGACACGTCCGATAATAGCCTCACCTACTGGTACTTCCATGATGCGGCCTGTACGGCGTACTTCGTCTCCTTCTTTAATGTCGCGGAAAGGACCGAGGATAATAACACCGACGTTATTTTCTTCCAAGTTTTGCGCCATACCAACTACACCGTTTGAGAACTCAAGCAGCTCTCCGGACATGACGTTGTCCAATCCATGAACACGCGCGATACCGTCACCAACAACGATTACGGTGCCGACTTCACTCATTTCTATATCAGATTGATAGCCTTCAATTTGTTTCTTAATCAGCGCGCTGATTTCTTCAGCTCTGATGCTCATGAATTTCACCCCTAACTTCTAATATTAACCCAGCAAACGACGTTCCAAGCGTTCTAGCTTACCTGAGACCGTACCATCAAAAATACGGTTACCGATTCGCAGCTTGATTCCACCCAGAAGACTGCTGTCTACGATATTTTCAATGCGCAGTGCCTGTTTTCCAATTTTTTGGGCAAAAACCTTTGAAATGCCTTCTTGTTCCTGCTTCGTTAAAGGACGGACAGAATAAACTTTAGCATCGACTACACCTGTGTATTCGTTTACTAATAAAATAAACTCATCTGCCAAAGTAGCCACAATATCCTCGCGATGACGGTCTACAAGAATCATTAACAGGTTTTGAATAGATGGAGACATAGTAGCAAAAGCCGTTCTTATGGCGTCTTTTTTGCTCTCCATAGATACCTTTGGATGCTCAAGGAATAAAGTAAGCTCCTTGTTTGATAGAAATACTTCCTTCAAAGTCCGCATTTCGCCTTCCAAACGGTCTATTTGATTATCTTCCTTGGCAATTTGGAAAAGAGCATCTGCATAGCGTTTTGCTACAACTGTATTACTCATCGCTCTTCTCCTGCCTCTTGAATGTAATCGTTAATCAATTTTTGTTGATCAGCTTCACTAAGTTCTTTTTCAATCACTTTAGACGCAATTAGAACAGACAAGGATGCAACTTGCTCACGAAGTTGAACCATAGCTTGTTCTTTTTGCTGTTCAATTTCACGTTTCGCTGACTCTTTCACACGTTCAGCTTCCTGACGGGCAACAACGATGATTTCTTCGCGTTGTTTTTCACCATGTTTCTTAGCCTCTTCAATAAGAGATAAAGATTCCTGGCGAGCTTCTTTCAGCATAGTACGTTGTTCTTCTAACAAAGCAGCTGCTTCTGCACGATTCTTTTCTGCTACTTCAATTTCACTCGCAACATGTTCTTCACGTTGTTTCATAATGCCCATAAGAGGACCGAATGCGAATTTTTTCAGTAAAAGCATCAAGATGATGAAAGCGACTAATTGGAAGATGATATCTCCCGTATTTAGACCGCTATGCGCTGCAGCTCCAAGTACCAAATTATTAAATAACACCCCTATTTCACTCCCTTCAGAAGTCTTTACGGCTTGCTTTTTTATTGCATATACGTTTAAACCGTGAACTCACGGCCGGATTTTAGTAAACATAAAGGAATGGCGAAGATAATCCCTAGATTCTCCGCCATCAGTATTGTCAATTACATTACCATGAACGCGATAACAACCGCGATGATAGGAATCGCCTCAACTAAAGCTACCCCGATGAACATTGTAGTTTGAAGCATACCACGTGCTTCTGGTTGACGTGCAATTCCCTCTACTGTACGAGATACGATCAAACCATTACCAATACCTGCTCCAAGAGCTGCTAAACCGATTGCGATTGCTGCTGCTATAACTCCCAAATCCATTATGAAGTTCCTCCTTTAATTTGTATAACTATAGTTAAATTTTTTATATTATTAATGGTCTTCGCTGACTTTGTGGGCCATGTAAACCATTGTTAACATCGTAAAGATAAATGCCTGGATTGCTCCGATAAATATACTGAAACCTTGCCATACAATGGTTGGACCAATAGCAAGGGCACTGCTCCAGAAATCTGTTGCAAGAGATCCCGCCAGTAGGCTGAGTAAGATTTCACCCGCATAAATATTACCGAATAGACGCAAGCCCAGTGTGAGGGTATTCGCGAACTCCTCAATAATCTTAAGCGGAAATAAGAACGGCATAGGTGATACAAAGTTTTTACTGTACCCTTTAAAGCCTCGCATTTTGATACCATAGAAGTTTGTAAGGACTACGATCATTACTGCAAGGGTTAAAGCGACTACTGGATCGGCTGTTGGCGACTTCCACCATAGGTCTCCGTTATAAGTAACTGAGAATGGAAGACCAAGCATATTTGAAACAAATATGTACATGATAAGCGTCGTTCCAAGAACTAAAAAGCGCCCGCCAGTGTTCCAGTCCATATTGCTATTAATAATGTTTCTGACGAAGTCAATGACCCACTCCATAAAGTTCTGCATACCAGATGGCTTAACTGCCAATTTTCTTGTCGACAGTACGGCGATTAAAAATACAATCACACTTGCGACCGTAATCATCAGAACGTTACCAAGATTAAAAGTAAGGCCCATTAATTCGACTGTAGGTGCTCCATGATTCAATCTAAATTCACCTCTTTTCCCCCCGCCTTATGTTATGGATTGTTAAATCTATCATAATGACAAGGTAACCCGTCATTAATCCCAATACGACAAAAAATACATTAAATTGATCAGGATATCGCATAGCAATGGCGACAGCTAAAACTGCAGCTGCCATTCTTGAGATTGTCCCAAGTGATTTCATGCTGCTTCCCTCAAGCACTTTCTCACCTAATTGAGCAGTTTTTCTTGATAAAAGCCAAATATTATAAATACCAATTATACTGCCAAGTGTCATTCCCAAGGCTTCTGTTTTATAAGGGGTTACTCCCCATAGGATAACATAAATGGATAATAAGGTGAACGTGTACCTCAGATAGCGTCTGAAAACAATGTGGACTTCTAGCATTTGAATAGGTTTCTCCATTAAGAGTTATTTGAACGGATAGCATATACACCTTTCACTAACTAATCCGATCAGGAGACAATAAGGGGTTCCAATTGTTAGCGATTATGATTATATCCACCTACCAATAAAATTCCGATAGTATTGGGCCGATCAATTATAATAAACCGGCAGACATTGTAAATCGTTGCAGAAAAACACTGCGATTATTATTTTGTATCGAATCAACTCAGATATGTATATTAGAGGTGTATAATCAACACAATTGACAATATAAATGGAAAATTGTCTGTCAATTTGAAAACCCTACCATTTATACCCTATGTAAGAATACAATAGGCAAAAATGATTGTCAATTCAGATAGGTGTGAAATCCATTACCTATACTAGAATAAATTATCAATTATGTTAAAAATAAGTGTATAAATTTTATTCTAACTGAAATTTCAAGTAATTTGTATTCTTAAGCACTACTTTTTGATGGTCTTTTTCAACTTCTGTCACAATTTCGTAATAATTTGAGAGGATATTTTCCGGTAAGTCGACTTTTTGTTTAAGTACCCCTCTTTTAACACCTTTCACTTCTACTAGATCTTTTATGTAAAGAAGTGAATCTGCATTATACAAGGTAAATCTTACAGAATCGGCTCCAAACGGTAAATAAACACTTATTTCCATCTTGCGATCGCCTTTCTCTTGAACAACCTCTACCCCTTCAGCAATTGGGTAATCAGGTTTCGTCATTGCAAAAATGTAAGGGATCTTGCGCACCTTATTTCTTCCCGCTTCATTGAGGTATAGATAACCATCATCTAGTTCACTTTTCTCTTTCCAATTATCCAATTCAAGCTGAACTTCCAGTTTCTTCTTTTGGCCTCCTTCAAGTACAAAAGCTAACGGCAGTTTCCATGTCATAAATCTTTCCTTACGTGGAATAGAAAAATAATATCGCTTTTTTCTACTACTTCTATTTTCTACTACTATATTCGCTTTATACATTCGACCATTGGTTGCCATGCCAAAAGTTACAGATGACGGAGCTAAAAATGTATCCTCTTGCAGTGCATCCTTCACATTTACCCGACCAGCTCCCTGTTCAAATGTATGATATATTTCATCCTTATCATTTTTCAACGATATAGCACTGGTCATTAAAGCCGATTTGATTTTTTCTGGGCTCCAATCAGGATGAACCTCTTTAATCAATGCACACACACCCGCCACATAAGGAGCAGCCATACTCGTTCCTTGCAAAGAAAGATACGTTCCGCCCGGTATCGTACTTTCAATTCTCACACCCGGTGCTACTACATCCGGCTTTATCGCTATGCTATGAATAACCGGACCTCTTGAACTAAAGGAGGCTAATTTCTCTTTTTCTTCTATATCAATTGTCCTACAGGTGAGTTGTCCATTTTCCAGAGCCTTTTTCATTTTTCGCCCATCTTTTTGCGAAACGGTGATTACGGGAATTTTTGAATTCATTTCGAGAGAAGCGCTTAATTCACCAGGTTCATTATTAAAAATAATTACACCCAGAGCTTCGGCATTCACTGCATTTTTTACTTTATCTTTAAATGATATTACTCCCCGCTCCACTAACACAATTTTATTTTTCGCATTGATATTTTCGTAATTCTCCCTTTTACCAAGGCCTGCATAAGTCATGATCATAGAATGTGAAAAATCCCACTCGGGGGAGCCTGCTGTTAATTGAAAATCAATGTCCGCCCATGGTTTCGTAAAATTCAACCTCTTCGATTTACCTGCATCTGAACTCGCCCCTACACTGATCGCTCCCCCTGATGTCCCAGGCGTACCTACCGTCCAAATACCCGGTCCATCATTTCCATTTGCTACAACAGCCACTATTCCCTTTTTAACTACCTTATCGAGCGCTTTACTTGTAGGAAGATCCGGACCATTCATCGTATCTCCCAAGGACAGATTGATAATATCCATCTTGTCCTTTACCGCTCTTTCTATTGAAGCAATGACTTGATCAGTTGTTCCGTATCCTCCCGGCCCTAGTGCTCTGTATGCATAAATGCTTGCTTCAGGAGCTATCCCTTTCATTTTTCCATTAGCCGCAATAATTCCAGCCACATGCGTCCCATGAATGGTTGCTTTTTTAGAGCTCCCCATCGTCTCCATTGGGTCCTCATCTTGATCCACTAAATCATAGCCGCCTTTATAGTTTGCTTTAAGATCAGGGTGCCTATAATCAATTCCCGTATCAATCACTCCGACCTTTACACCTTTGCCCGTAGCCTGAATTGGCTGGTTGAATTGAAGTTGCGGCTGACCTTTTGGCAGAGAATTCTTTTTAATAGTAGCTTTAATTGGACCCGATAGAAAAATAGCTGAAACTGATTCTTCCTTTTTTAATCTCGGTATTAATATAGAAGGTACGCTAGCAGAAAAGCCGTTGCACACTAAATTGAAATAATAGCGCGGTTTGATTGCTGGATACTTTTCTATCAGCTCTTTCGCCACTCGATGAGCTGATGTGTCTTTTACTGTTTCAATCATCACCACCTCTATATCCTCAGCAGAACTATGTGGAGCATATACTATTAATTGAATAAATATGAAAGCTCCAATTAAAATTTGCTTCAATGATTATCACATCCTTGTTTTTAGAATGGATTAACGGCAGTCTCTTATGCATGTAAAAATAAATAGTGGTTGTTCTGTGTTCTCCATTTTCGGGTAATGGATTGATTCTCCTGATTACAAAAAAATGAATGTCCACATTCTTCCTGTTTGTATGTTAAATAGGTCTGGGTATGAGTGTCAGGTATATGAGTAATTTAAGTTAGGATGTGTAGAGTTATGTTTGGTCTGGCCGATCTTACGTCATTAGTGATTTCTGCCTTTATCATCTTGCCTGTCGTTGTTTTTCTTCGGGAGACAGGCTATCTGTTAGTCAGCTGGTTATTTGGCGTAATCAATCCGAGACTTACGATTGGTTCCGGCCCCCGTATCAAAAAAATTGGAATGATCGATATTCGCAAATACTACCACTTATATAGCTGGTTTTCGTATGATGAATTAAAGCGCAAGAGTAAGTTTGCTTACATCTGCATCTATCTAGGTCCGATTTTAATGAACCTATCCATCGCCCTCCTCATCAACTTTTTAATTGCCAACCATTTTATTGAGGAGTTCAAGACATTTTGGGATCGCTTTGCTTTCTATGCGATTTATTATGTTCTGTTTGACGTTATACCAATGCATACAATTAACGGAAAACCTAATAATGGTATGATCATTTATGAAATGATCCGTTACGGAAAAAGGGTTGATTATAATAATGAATCCTTCCTTCCGGCCACATCAGAAGTCGAGGAACAATATCAGGAAGAAATAAAGAGAATTCAAGAAATCAAAAAAGAGCGCGATGAACATTTAAAATCTTAGGCTTTTAATGAAATCAGTTCTGCTATCACAGCATATTTTTATGCCTGAATAGCATATGCTGGAATCCTTAAAGCGGTGTAGTTGAGGTATCGCCCAGAGAACTTACTTGATCTAAGACGAGTCAATTATCCGCAAAAAAAAGAGGTATTCATCAGTCAGAAACGGCTGATGAACACCTCTATAAATTATCTTTATTTTGTTCCGAACAATCTGTCGCCCGCGTCACCTAGACCTGGAACGATATAGCCGTGATCATTCAATTTTTCATCAAGTGCAGCGATGAAAATATCGACATCCGGATGGACTTCTTCCACTGCTTTAACGCCTTCAGGCGCAGCAACTAGACAAACGAATTTAATATTTTTTGCCCCGCGCTTTTTGATTGCGCTAATGGCATCGACAGCAGATCCACCTGTCGCAAGCATTGGATCAACTACAATAAATTCTCTTTCCTCTACGTCAGCAGGAAGTTTTACATAATACTCAACTGGTTTCAATGTTTCTGGATCTCTGTATAAACCTACATGTCCAACTTTTGCTGCCGGAATAATTTTAATCATGCCGTCAACCATACCAAGACCAGCACGTAAAATAGGGATAATGGCTACTTTTTTACCCGCAATTGTTTTAGATGTTGATTTGCTGACTGGCGTTTCAATTTCCACTTCTTCTAACGGGAGATCTCGGGTGATTTCAAAAGCCATTAAAGTAGATACTTCATCTACCAATTCTCTGAATTCTTTTGTACCCGTATTTTTATCACGGATAAATGTTAACTTATGCTGTATTAACGGATGGTCAAACACATAAACTTTTCCCATATGGATCTCTCCTCACTTTTATGTTCCTATTTTTGCACTCGTTTTATTGTACAGAAAATTCTCCATTAGTTCAATTAAGTTTCTGTATGCCAAAATCTACCGCATTCAAGGTTTATTTAATCTAGCTTCAACAGCTAGAAGCTCAGGACATAAGCATGACCTCTGCAGGAGGGAAGTACACCTCCTTCCGAGATCCTGTCTTATACTCCTCGCGGGCCTACAGGATGTAGGTCATGAAGACGTGGCCACAGGACGTGGCGATTTTAGTCTTCGTTCCCTAAATGAGTTTCAGCTTTTTATTCAATCTAGCTTCGGCTCCTAGCTCCTCGAGGTCATAAGTGTAGCCACTACGGGAGGAAAGAGCGCCTCCCTACGTGCCTCCTCTTATGCTTGTCGGAGCTGGGCAGTCGCCTCAGCTTTTTAGTCTTCATTAGTTTTTTAATAAAACATGATTCTATACCTTCTTCTCTATTATCCACTTTTTAAAGTGTTAAAATCGTTAAAGAAACGTAAATGGATGTGAAATTTCCGTGAATTGAGCGGAAATGAGAATTAATTGAGCCAATGCGGCAATTATTCCAGCCAATTTTAATATTAATTCAGCCGAACCACGGATTTTACCAGCCAAAACACTCCTCATTCCAGCCATTCCTAAATTTCCAGGCTCATTGATCCCCATTCAGCATCGTTTTGCCCAAACCATATAAAACGACATGTTATACTGCCAAACATCATAAAAAGAGGTGTCAATAAGTCCTATCAGACTCACCAACACCTCTTCTATTCACCCTTAATACTCAGGGTATAATTCATATTTTCCAGATAGCTTAGTCACTCGCTCTGCAGCTTCTTTCAGTTTCTCTTCGTCCTCATGGTTCTTGAGGGCGAGACTGATGATTGCCGCGATTTCATCCATATCCTCCAATTTGAATCCACGGCTTGTAACAGCCGCTGTTCCAATACGAACCCCACTCGTTACAAATGGGCTTTCTGGGTCAAATGGAATCGTATTTTTGTTCACTGTAATACCAATATCGTCCAGTACCTTTTCTGCTACTTTACCAGTTAAGTTGATGGAGCGGACATCGATTAATAATAAGTGATTATCTGTACCGCCTGAAACGAGCGTAAGTCCTTCCTTCTGCAGACTTTCACCAAGGCGTTTTGCATTCTCTATAATTTCCTTTGCATAATCTGTAAAGGAATCCTGAAGTGCCTCGCCAAATGCCACTGCTTTTGCAGCAATTACATGCATTAGAGGTCCTCCCTGAATACCAGGGAAAATGGACTTGTCTATTTTCTTGGCAAACTCTTCTCTGCAAAGGATCATTCCTCCGCGTGGTCCGCGCAATGTCTTGTGAGTTGTCGTCGTGACGAATTCCGCATAAGGAACTGGACTTGGGTGCAAACCGGCTGCAACAAGCCCTGCAATATGAGCCATGTCCACCATTAAATAGGCGCCTACTTCATCTGCAATTTCACGGAATTTCTTGAAATCAATTGAACGTGGATACGCACTCGCACCGGCAACAATCAATTTAGGCTTACATTGGATTGCTTTCTCTCTAACATCCTCGTAATTTATAAGATGGGTTTTTTCATCAACACCGTATTCAACAAAATTGTATTGGATTCCGCTGAAGTTTACAGGGCTTCCGTGAGTTAAGTGGCCTCCGTGGGATAGGTTCATTCCAAGTACCGTATCTCCTGGATTCAAAATCGTAAAGTAAACAGCCATATTTGCTTGAGCGCCTGAATGTGGCTGTACGTTTGCATGCTCCGCGCCAAATATCTTTTTGGCACGTTCCCTAGCCAAATCCTCAACTACGTCCACATATTCACAGCCGCCGTAATAGCGTCTGCCTGGATATCCTTCCGCATACTTATTCGTAAGCACGGATCCTTGAGCTTCCATTACTGCTTCGCTGACAAAGTTTTCTGAAGCAATCAGCTCAATCTTACCGCGTTGTCTGTCCAATTCTTGTTGAATTGCATCAAATACTTGCGAGTCTTGCTTTTGCAAATGCCTCATCTTATAGCTTCCTCCCTTTTCGTCAAAACGGACAAATCTTCAATTTAATCCCTTCAATTCTAGCACGAAAAAGGACAATAGTCATTTATTCCATTGACGTATAATTCTTACATTTCTCTAATATTTACTCTATCATATTGAGCTCTCGGCCCACCTATCAGTTTCGGCCGGGTCATAGCAAATGTTACATGCGCCTTCCCAATCTCTCTAATCGCTGAACGCAACGGGACTGCAACATGCTTCAGATGCATTCCAATCATTGTATCCCCAATATCGATGCCTGCATCAGCACAAATATGCTCAACCACAACTGCATTCTCGAAATTAGCAAATGCACAAGCGGCCAATGCTCCACCCGCATTCCGGGCAGGCACAACTGATACTTCATCCAGATTATATTGAATAGCTGTCTTTCGTTCAATAATCAGAGCCCTATTAATATGTTCACAACCCTGAAAAGCCAAGTAGACTCCCTTTTGTTTAGAAAAATCATATATGGCCTCAAAGATTGCTTGTGCCACTTCCATCGTCCCGCTTGTACCAATTCGCTTTCCGATTACTTCACTTGTACTGCAGCCAATTACCAACAAACGGCCATTCATCGGAAAATGAGCTTCCAAATCTTCGAGAATGGCAGTCACCTGAGTTTTTATTTCTTTTAAATTAATCTCACTCATTCTTCTACTGCCCTTCTAAGATTTATTTTTCTGCCTCAGCTATTTTTCCAATCCGTGTTTCATGGCGGCCGCCTTCAAATTCCGTTGTCAGCCAAACGCGGGCAATTTCTCTAGCTAAACCAGGACCAATTACACGCTCTCCCATTGTTAGTACGTTACTGTTATTATGAGCTCTTGTAGCTTGGGCACTAAACATATCATGTACCAATGCTGCACGAATTCCTTTTACTTTATTCGCCGCGATACTCATTCCGATTCCAGTACCGCAGATCAAAATCCCTCTGTCAAATTCTCCTTTTGCCACTCTTTCAGCAACAGGCAACGCATAATCCGGATAATCAACAGATGTTTCACAATCGCATCCAAAATCCTCATATTGAATCTCAAGCTCTTCCATTAGGTTCATAATTTCTTTTCTTATATTTATTCCACCGTGATCTGATGCAATGATAACTTTCATGGTAACATGGCTCCCTTCAATTTGAACTGCACAGTTTCTATCCTAAATCTAGTCTTTTAATTTTTCCACAAGCTTTTTAATCCATTTAGATAATTCATGGAAAGTTTGCTCATATACTTGTTCATTACCCCCGAATGGATCTGAAATATCTCTGTTCCCAGGATCGTCACTTACAAATTCCTTTAATGTAAACGTCTTTTCAATCGCCTGAGGGTAATGCGAAGCAATTAACTGCTTATGGCCTTCTGTCATCGTTAATACATAGGTTGCCCACTCGATGTCTTCTCCTTTTAATGGAGATGAGGCATGGTCCTGCACAATTTTGTGTTTATCAAGTACCGTAACCGTATACTCAGATGCCGTTTGACCCCCATAGGCATAAACCCCTGCTGATTTTACTTCTATATCAGACAGATTATAATTTCGCAAAATAGCTTCTGCCATAGGACTTCGACATGTATTTCCTGTACAAACGAATAAAATATTCTTCAACGTATTTTCCCTCCTGTCCCCATTATAGAATATTTACGGACAATAAAAAAATGTATCAGATTAATCTGATACACATCTTTATCCATGCAGGTGCAGGATGATCTTTAACCCAACCGCAAACATGATGCTCCCCCCAAAAACAAGGCTGTATTTGCCGAGATATGTATGTACTCTTCTCCCTAACAACAACCCTGACACCGTCAAGAAAAAGGCGGCAAAGCCAAAGCACAGGATGGTCATCAGCGCTCGGGATCCCAGCATTCCGAGGCTCAGTCCAACTGAGAAACTATCCAAACTGACACTTATCGCAAATAGAATCAATCCTGTTCCAACTGGAGCCACAACCGTTTCACCTTTACCCTGAATTCCAGTGAGCAGCATTTGCAAGCCAAGAAATAGTAATAAACCAGCACCGGCGTATGAGGCAAACAATCCAAACTGAGCGGATAATAACTTTCCTGAAAAGATACCCAAGAGCGGCATCCACACATGAAAAATACCAACAGTAAAACCAATGATGAGTACTTGCTTAAGCCTCAGCTTGTACGATCCCATTCCCAATCCAATTGAGAAGGCATCCATTCCGAGTGCGAAAGCCATAAAAAGCAGGCCAAAAAATTCAACCATCGTTTGTTCCATCCAAGTAACCTCCCGGGACCAGCCTAAATAAACATATGCCTGTCCCGGATCAATTAGAACTTGTCTTGTGTGATGATTCTTCCTCCTGCCGCTTTCTTCAAGCGATTCATGATTGCAATCCCAATCCCATCCTCCGGATACACTTCTCCGAAAATTAGATCTGGCTGCTCTTTATCAAATTGGCGCAGCACTCCATACATTTTTTCAGCCACAGTGTCCAGCTGCTCACGGCTTCCGCCAGTAATAATAACATCAGCTTCATACAAATGGGCATGTTCGTCAACCGTGTACACACCCACTCGCTTACCTAAGTCCCGCTCTTCATTTATTAATGTTTGGATAAACTGAGGGGTACCCTCAACCAAGGTCAATGGGGCTTTCGGTGCGTAATGTGTATATTTCATACCAGGAGCTTTCGGTGCATCACTGTCCTTCACCAAGCCAGGGTCCACAGACACTTCACCGACTACCTTCTCCAGTTGTTCACGCGTAATACCACCAGGTCTAAGTATTTGCGGAATACTGCCAGTCACATCAAGTACTGTTGATTCCAAGCCAACCCCAGTTGGACCTCCATCCACGATCCCAGCAATTTTACCATCTAAATCCTCGCGAACATGCTCTGCTGTTGTCGGACTTGGTTTACCAGACAGATTTGCACTTGGCGCGGCTGTGGGACAGCCCGCCTTTTTCAGTAAATCCAATGCCACCGGATGATCCGGCATTCGGATCGCTACTGATGAAAGACCTGCTGTTACAACATCCGGGAACACGCCCTCTTTCTTTTGGAAAATTAGCGTCAACGGACCTGGCCAAAATTGTTCCATTAGTTTATCTGCGACTGCAGGAATTTCTCCCACCAATCCATGAACCTGTTCCTTTTCTCCAATATGGACGATTAAAGGATTATCACTCGGTCTTCCCTTCGCCTCATAAATAGCTGCTACAGACCCTCCAAGTAAAGCATTTGCTCCAAGTCCATAAACCGTTTCAGTCGGAAAAGCAATCAGCTCTCCGGCTTTCAATTTTTGGGCCGCATCCATCAATTGTGGATAACCCTCTTCTTTATCCACAGTTTTATCCACTGTCCACATTTTTGTTTCCACTATTATCACCTGCCACCAATCTACAACATTCTCTATAAATTACTTATTAAATAAGGATTCCTCGACATTTTTCACAAAATCACCTTGCAAGTATAAAAGAATTTATACAATAAAACAAGCTTTATCCACAGTCTGTGAATAAAGCCAATAAAATCGTGGATAATTTCATCCTTATAGGGCTCTTTCCATGATATATGTTTCATTTATTGTCCACACCTTTTCCACAACCGAGGAATCTCTTACGTCTTTAGGAATCTCCCCGTTTTTCACTCTTTCAAATTGAAGAGCCTCAAAAAATCCTAACGCTTGCAGTTTATTCGATATCAGAAATATCTTTTTCAACCCTTTTTCCTTTGCTAAAGCCAAGATCGTTTCAAACAGGGCAGGTACTTGCACCTGAGCCTCCTCTTTAAACAGAAAAGACCTAAGCACCCCATAATCTCCACATGGCTCCAGACCAATCATTCCTTTAATAGAGCCTTCTTCTTTTAATAAAACAAATTTTCCTGAACTAATGTCTTCATGATGCAGCTCAACTCCTTGAGGTGCCGCAAACCGCTCAATTCCTTCAATATCGGTACTTTTTGATATAGATAAATAATACACCTTCTATTCTCCCTTCACTATCAAATCACAACTACTATATGGATATGAATTAATAGGGAAAATAGAACCGGATCAGGCTGATTATCCGGTTGGCTGCTATTTTGGCAAATTCAGCTGAATTCTATGCCAGTTCGGCTGAATTCTGTTCAACTTCGGCTGGTATTTCCCAGTTTCCCGCTCTATTCTGAAACCACTTCGGCTCCAGCACAACACTTCCTATTTGTACTTTTAACTTGATTTGCTCCGAGTACTATTCTGTTTCTCAAAACAAATCCTTCAAGATCTCTTTTAAAAAGAATTTCACCTTAACCGGCTCTTCATCCTGATTTTCATAAACAGGAGGGGCGATATCTTGTCCGGCTTCTTCAGACTGGTTCTCGTAATCCATTTGCGTTTCTTGATCTTCTGCCTTTTCAATCGATTTATCCGTTTGGGCGGCAGTCTTAATCGGTTGTATTTTTTGATCATCCGTTTGCGTTTGTTCTGCAGTTTCCTCGTTCATACTATTATTAACTGGCTCAACTTCTTCAGCTGACTCTTCATACGCTGAATCATTTGCTACAGCTGTTCCGCTGTTGAAATCCAGAAAGCATAGCGGCGGGAAAAGGACGCACCACCAGTTCTCACCTTGACCCTCACCCAATGTGATTTTAATAGCTTCATACTTGCCTGCCGGATATAAATATTGTCCATATAGCTTAGTTGGAAAAACAGTTTCACCAAAATCAACCTGTATCTTTTGTACATTACCTTCTTTGACCATAACATCTTCAGCTATAGCTTCTATATCAGACAAACGGGAACCAATCACTTTTCTGGCTTCCTCAATTGAAGTTAATTCTGCTACCCATTTGTTAATTTCTTTATTGACCTCATCCCTGATGGATCGTTTCAATTCCTGGTCAGCTTCTTTATTACTGTTTGCTAAGATCCGTAAGCGGATCGCTTCATTCGGGATTACTTGAACCTCTGTTTCTGTCGCAGAAGAACTGTTTTTCGGTGTAATCATTCCAGTCATTGTTGCCGCACAAAGTAATACAATATATATTAAAGGCAAATATTTTTTTGCCATCATCGTAAACACCGTCCCTTCACTTACAAACAGTGTGGACAGTTTTTTTCTATCTTAAACTATAATTATCTGAATTTTATTTCTACTGCGTTTTATTTACCGCATTCTTGAAATTAAGGGAAGGGAGAGTATAAAAATGGATAATTTTTTGATGGATGATGGTGGGTTCTTTGGCATTTTTTTAACTGGATTTCCAATCATCTTTGGTATTATTTTTATTTTAGTCATTGGCACTTTTCTATTTATTATCATCAAAAGCCTATCTAAATGGAGTCATAATAATAAACAGCCCAGGCTGAATGTAGTTGCTAAGGTTGTCACCAAACGATCAGAGAGCAGAGGAAGTGACAATTCGTCCAGTACCTGGTATTATGCGACGTTTGAGATGGAAAGCGGCGACCGAATGGAATTGACTTTAAGTGGAAAAGACTACGGGATGTTAGCAGAAGGAGATATTGGGAATCTATCTTTTCAGGGCACACGGTATCTCGGATTTTTGAGAATCTAGCTTCGACTCCTAGCTCCTCGAGGTCATAAGGATAGCCACTACGGAGGTCAACAGGAAGTTGATCACAAAGACGTTGCCACACGATGTGGCGTTCTTAGTCTTTGTTCCTTAATAGCCTCCCTTCATGCCTCTCCTTATGCTTGTCGGAGCTGGGCAGTCGCCTCAGCTTTTTATGTAATCCAGCTTCTGGGCCTAGGAGCTCGAGTCATAAGCAAATACTCTACAGGAGGGAAGAACGCCTCCCTCCGAGTATTCATCTTATGCTCGTCGCGGGCCTACAGGATGTTGGTCATGAAGACATTGCCACAGGACGTGGCGTTCTTAGTCTTCGTTCATCGATACAGGCTCTTCAGCTTTTTATGTAATCTAGCTTCAACGGCTAGAAGCTCAGGACATAAGCATGACCTCTGCGGGAGGGAAGAGCACCTCCCTCCGAGCCCCTGTCTTATGCTCCTCGCTTCTGATCAAGCCGTTTCAGCTTTTTATTTCGCCAAAGACCATTCGATCTTTTCCGTTGATATCGAACAGGACTTCTACATGGGCTTCAGGGTAAACAGCTTGCATTAGTTCTGCTACTTGCTCTCCCTGACCGGCGCCTACTTCAAATCCAACCAATGCTTTGTCTGCAAGTACACTTGGCAGATCTGATGTAATTTGGCGATAACAATCCAAGCCATCATTTCCAGCAAACAAGGCGAGATGAGGTTCATGGTTTTTAACCACATCCGAAAGGATTGCATGATCTGATTCAGGAATATAAGGAGGATTAGAAAGAAGAACATTCACCCTTTTACCAGCATCTATTAATGGTTTGAGCAAATCCCCCTGCAAGAACGCCACCTCAGCCTGAAGGCGTTGAGCATTTTCAGCTGCCTGTTTCAATGCTTTCTCTGACAAATCGACAGCCGTCACTTTCATACCTGGGCATTCCAAGGCCATCGTAATCGCAATAATCCCGCTGCCTGTCCCAATATCAGCCATGTCCAGCTTCTCTTCAGGATTGAAAAGCTTTTTTAGTTTAGCTAAGGCATGAAATATCAGCTCTTCCGTTTCAGGACGCGGAATCAATACATCTCCATTCACCAGAAATGTCCTGCCATAAAACTCCTCGCTGCCAATTATATGCTGCACAGGTACTGCTTCGATTCCATGCTTTTTTACATCCTTTATAAAGATAGCTTCTTCCTCTTCCGTTAACTCATCATGCATATTCGCAAGCATTTGAGCACGGGATAGACCCAGCTGATTCATCAACAGCCATTCTCCAGCATTTTCATCACGGCCATTCTCCCTTAAAAAAGAAGAAGCCCATCGAAGAGCTTCATACACTTTCATCATTCTTAATCCTCCGCATTTTGAAGACGGCTAGCCTGGTCCTCAACAATCAATGCATCAATCACTTCATCCAATTTGCCTTCCATGATTTGATCCAGCTTTTGAATGGTTAATCCAATGCGGTGATCTGTAACACGGTTTTGCGGATAATTATACGTACGGATACGTTCTGAGCGATCCCCTGTTCCGACTGCAGATTTACGAGCACTGTCATACTCAGCCTGTGCTTCCTGCTGGAATTTATCATAAATACGAGCACGCAATACTTTCATTGCTTTCTCTTTGTTTTTAATCTGGGATTTTTCATCCTGGCAGGATACAACAATCCCCGTAGGAACGTGAGTAAGACGTACAGCTGACATGGTAGTGTTAACACTTTGTCCGCCCGGTCCGCTGGATGCAAACGTATCTACACGGATATCTTTGTCATGAACTTCAACCTCAACCTCTTCTGCCTCCGGTAAGCAAGCCACAGTCGCTGTTGATGTGTGAATACGACCGCCTGATTCTGTTTCAGGGACACGTTGTACACGATGGGCACCGTTTTCGAATTTCATCTTGGAGTATGCGCCATTTCCATTAATCATAAAGATGATTTCTTTATAACCGCCAAGCCCCGTTGGATTTGAATCCATTACATCAATCTTCCATCCTTGTGCCTCAGCATAACGGCTGTACATTCTATAAAGACTTCCTGCGAATAGGGCCGCTTCATCACCGCCGGCTGCTCCGCGAATTTCCATAATAACGTTTTTATCATCATTAGGATCTTTGGGAATTAGCAATACTTTAAGCTTTTCTTCCAACTCTTTCATTTGTCCGGAAAGTTCATCTACTTCTTCCTTCACCATTTCACGCATTTCAGCATCCAGCTTCTCTTCAAGCATTGCTTTCGCATCAACAAATTGGGAACGTACATCTTTATATTCTCGATACGCAAAGACAGTCTCCTGAATATCTGATTGTTCCTTGGAATATTCGCGAAGCTTCTTAGTGTCATTTACGATTTCCGGGTCACTCAAAAGCTCATTTAATTTGTCATATCGGTCTTCTACCGCTTGTAAACGATCGATCAATTTCTTCACCTCATTAACAGGTTTTTAAAAGAGGTTTTTACCTCAGTATTTGATTTGTTTATTGTACCACAATCAGACGGAAACGAAAAAAAGAGACGGCAAAGATGAACATACATCCTTTAATCTGCCATACCCTTTTATTTCTGACATACAAAAACACCCCCAAATTCCACTTATTCCTCCGGAGGTGTTCATTCCTTTTAAAGCCTGTTTGTTTTTATGTTTTCGATACCACCGTTAATCGGTGTATGTACCGTTTCTTGTTTGCCTGGTACTTCATGATGATGACGGCATCTTGGCTCATAGGATTCCGATGCACCCACTAAAATAACAGGGTCCTCATAGCCTGCAGGCTTCTTATCAATCAAACGCTGCGTCCGGCTTGCAGGGGATCCGCATACGGAACAAACTGCCTGTAGTTTTGTTACCTGTTCTGCCAGGCACATTAACTCCGGCATCGGCCCGAATGGCTCTCCTCTAAAATCCTGATCAAGGCCAGCCAGGATTACTCGATAGCCGCTGTCTGCCAAATGCTGAGCAACCTGTACAATTTCTTCGTCAAAAAACTGCACTTCATCAATGGCAATTAAATCTGTATCTAAATCTATATGATCGAAGATATGGGATGAATGCGTAATGCCTTTGGCAATAACAGAAGTTCCATTGTGGGAAACCACCGCTTCCTCACTGTATCGATTATCAATAGCCGGTTTGAAAACAGCAATGGATTGCTTAGCAAAGACCGCTCTCCTTACCCTGCGAATCAGTTCTTCAGATTTTCCGGAAAACATGCTGCCACAAATTAATTCTATCCAGCCAAATTGTTTCGTTTCGTACATGTGTTGGGGTCTCCCTTCCTGTCTTTACTAGGTTCATTAGGATTTTGCTTGTAACATTCCTGCATTTACTATACCAATAGATAATTATACATCATAAACTGCTCAAGAAAAGATTTTTTATCATTTGTTAATAGAGACCTTTGTTGTTAAAAAATTGATATAACTCCTCTAAAAACATACAAACACAGACCAACATGTTTTTCTCAGTACATTAGCCTGTGTCTGCCTTAAAGCAAAAAAACAGGCAAGCGGCTTACCCGCTGCCTGTTTCCGAAAATCAAAATTATTGTTCTTGTTGTTGGGATTTGAAACCATACTTCTTGTTGAAACGCTCAACACGTCCATCAGCAGAAGCAAACTTTTGACGTCCAGTGTAGAATGGGTGGCATTCATTGCAAACCTCTACGCGCACCTCTTCTTTAACAGAGCCAGTTACAAATTCATTACCACAAGCACATTTAACAGTTGCTGTTTTGTAATTAGGGTGAATTCCTGTTTTCATCTTTTCCACTCCTTCCGCCCTGAGTCTTTCGAAACAGAGTTATCAAGCGTGCTCTTTTTAGTATAAGCACACTCAAGATATTATAACAGACGTGTTATTTTAAATCAACAGCTACTGCTACTATTACAAGATTCTTTTCGATCCGCCCGTTGACTTTTTCATCTCGTCATCGAGGTATTGAAAGAATTCTTGGTTGGTTTTAGTTTGTTTAAGTTTTCGTAACAGACGCTCAGCAAAATCAGGCATATCTGACATCGTTTTGCGAATAGCCCATAATTTTTCCAAATGGTCTTTCGGAATAATAAGCTCCTCTTTCCTTGTCCCAGATCGGCGAATATCAATAGCAGGGAATATTCTTCTTTCTGCTAGTGAGCGATCCAGGTGAAGCTCCATATTACCCGTTCCTTTAAATTCTTCGTAAATAACGTCATCCATTCTTGAACCTGTATCCACAAGAGCTGTTGCTAAAATGGTTAAGCTACCGCCTTCTTCAATATTACGGGCAGCTCCAAAGAAACGCTTCGGACGGTGAAATGCCGCCGGGTCAATCCCACCTGACAATGTTCTGCCGCTTGGAGGGATTACTAGGTTATAAGCACGTGCCAATCTTGTTATACTATCCATTAAAATAATAACATCTCGTTTATGCTCAACCAGACGCATAGCACGCTCTAATACAAGCTCTGCTACTTTGATATGGTTTTCAGGAACCTCATCAAATGTTGAGCTGACTACATCTGCCTGTACAGATCGCTCGATATCTGTTACTTCCTCAGGACGCTCGTCAATTAAAAGGACGATTAATTCCGCATCCGGGTGATTCGTTGTAATGGCATTGGCGATTTCTTTAAGAAGCATCGTTTTACCAGCCTTTGGAGGTGCGACAATCAATCCACGTTGCCCAAAACCAACAGGTGCTACGATATCCATTACACGTGTAGATACATTGCGGGGAGTTGTTTCAAGTACAACCTGACGATCAGGATACAGCGGAGTTAATGCAGGGAAATGCACCCTCTCCTTAGCTGATTCAGGATTATCCCCATTCACTGCTTCAACATGCAATAATCCATAATACCGTTCATTTTCTTTTGGAGGACGTACCTTACCGGATACTTTATCACCGTTTCTTAGATCAAATCGGCGAATCTGAGATGCCGAAATATAGATATCCTCTGAACTTGGTGAGTAATTGATCGGTCTTAGGAATCCAAACCCTTCAGATGGAATGATTTCTAAAACACCTTCCATGAATAGGTACCCATCTCGCTCCGCCTGAGCTTTTAAGATGGCAAAGATCAATTCTTTCTTTGTCAGCTTACTATAATAGGACACTTTATACTTTTTAGCTTGTTCATAAAGCTCTTTTAGCTTTAAATTCTCTAAATCGGAAATTGTTAATTCCATTATGACACCACACTTCAGTAAATTAATTAGATTGATTTTAGTGATTTGTTTATTACTACATGGATAGGGTTATCAAGAAGAAAATATTTAGGAAGGTAAAAGGATGAGTTGCGGTTTAAATCCACGTAAACCATTTGTTGCTTTCATTAGCAATTATATTCTATTCTATTTTTTTCTCAAAAACAAATCCATTTTACTCGCTTTTGATTCAGACTTCAACTATTAACATCACATAGAGGTTTTTAAAACTATTGCAACATTCTCAATATATCACAATTTCATAATTTTTATAATAAAGTCCTCCAGATTTTCACCTGGAGGAACTACTATTTTTATCTAAATTACGTTTTCATAACCAAATTTGGTTTCTTATTTAGATTGTTACATTAAGAATTCTTAAGCTGCTCAATCTCTCTCGGCGATAATTGTTCTCTCCATATGGTCGCTCCCAGTCCTGAAAGCTTGTCCACTATAAAGCTGTATCCCCGATCGATATGCTCGACACCGGTTATTTCGGTAACTCCCTCTGCTAATAGACCAGCAATAATTAAAGCAGCTCCGGCGCGCAAATCACTTGCCTTCACTTTTGCTCCATTAAGCTGAACAGGTCCATTAATAATTGCAGAACGGCCTTCTACCTTAATATCGGCGTTCATCCTGCTTAATTCATCTATATGTTTAAATCGAGATCCATATATGGTATCCGTAACAACGGAAGATCCAGTAGCCTTCGTCAATAATGCTGTTAAGGGCTGCTGTAAATCCGTAGGGAAACCAGGATATACAAGGGTTTTTATATCTACTGCTTTTAATTTTTCAGCCTTCGGTATATAAATCTGGTCGTCCCGCTCTTCAATATCAATTCCCATTTCTCTTAGCTTTGCAATCAGGGATTCAAGATGCTGCGGTATTACATTATCAATCAATATACCTTCTCCAACTGCTGCGGCAACAATCATATAGGTTCCTGCCTCGATACGGTCAGGAATAATGGTATGTCTGCAACCATGAAGTTTTTCGACACCCTCGATACGAATGACATCCGTACCTGCACCTTTGATACGGGCTCCCATATTCGTTAACAATGTTGCAACATCGATAATTTCCGGCTCTTTCGCAGCATTTTCAATAATGGTTTTGCCTTTAGCTAATACAGCTGCGAGCATGATATTAATCGTTGCTCCTACGCTGACAACATCCAGGTAGATTCGGGCTCCACGTAATTCTTCAGCACGCAAATAGATTGCCCCCTGCTCATTTGTTACCTGAGCACCGAGAGCTTCAAATCCTTTGATATGCTGATCAATTGGGCGAGGTCCCAAATAGCATCCCCCCGGCAAGCCAATAACTGCTTTCTTAAATTTACCGAGCATCGCTCCCATTAAATAATAGGAGGCACGTAATTGTTTGACCCTTCCGTTTGGAAGAGGCATTGATATCATCTTACTCGGATCAACAGTCATTTCAGTTGAGTCAAGTGTTACCTGACCGCCGATTTCTTCAAGTAATCCTTTAAGCATTTCTACGTCAGAGATATTTGGAAGCCCCTCAATTGTTACAGATGAGTCAGCAAGAATAGTTGCTGGTATTAAAGCAACTGCACTATTCTTTGCACCACTTATGCGAACTTCCCCTTTTAGCGGATACCCACCCGCTATTTTAAGCTTTTCCATAATAACTCCCTTCTGCGCCCTTGATGTGATTTTATCCGTCCGGCGAGAATAAGGTAAATATTACCACAAAAATCACCTGAATTAAAGCTAGTCTGTCAAATTGTTTCACAAGCTCGGATCATTCATACATATTTTACCACGATTATTTTTCTGTTCTTGTTTCCCAATCCTTAAGGAATGCTTCAATTCCTTTGTCTGTTAGCGGATGCTTACAAATTTGAAGAATTACGTTATAAGGAACCGTTGCAATATGTGCGCCGCGAAGTGCTGCTTGCGTCACATGCTGTGGATGACGGATACTTGCTGCAATAATCTCTGAATCGATATCATGGATTGCAAAGATTTCTGCAATTTCAGCTATTAAATCAAGTCCATTTTGTCCAATATCATCTAATCTTCCGATAAAAGGAGAAACATATGTTGCACCTGCTCTAGCAGCTAATAAAGCCTGATTGGCATTAAAAATTAAAGTTACGTTTGTTTTGATTCCTGCTTCAGTCAATGCATGAACTGCTTTTAATCCGTCTGGAGTCATTGGTACTTTTACTGTGATGTTCGGAGCAATCTCAGCTAATTCTTTACCCTCACGAATCATACCTTCCGCATCCAGTGCAATAACCTCTGCACTTACAGAACCAGGTACCAACGCTGTTATTTCACGCAGACGATCATGGAAAGAAACATCTTTTTCCTTCGCAACTAATGATGGGTTCGTTGTTACACCTGCCAAAATACCAAGTGCATGGGCCTCTTTAATTTCATTTAAGTTTGCTGTATCTATAAAAAACTTCATTTAAATTCCTCCTTGAATGAATTTCTATGTCTTTTATATTGTGTCATTGTTCTCCATTTTGAGCAAATAATTTCACCTTTAAAAACGTATGATTTAACCAAAATTATGTATAGTAAAAAAGAGGATCCCATGATGAGTGGCATCCTCTCGTAAAGATATCTTTTATGCTTTGTTATTAGAACCGAATTCACGAATTTTACCGATAACCGTTTCTTTAATTGCTTCACGAGCTGGTCCAAGGTATTTACGTGGATCGTATACTTCTTTGTCCGCAGCCAATACTTCACGTACCGCTTTAGCAGAAGTGATTTGGTTTTCAGTATTTACATTAATTTTAGCTGTTCCAAGAGAAATGGCTTTTTGGATATCGTGTAAAGGAATACCGGATCCACCGTGAAGTACTAATGGCATACCAGTTTCTTTTCCGATTTCTTCCATCTCTTTGAAACCTAATTTCGGTTCACCTTTGTAAGGTCCGTGAACAGAGCCTAACGCTGGAGCAAGACAGTCGATATTTGTACGTTTTACAAGATCTTTACACTCTTCAACGTCAGCATAGATAACGCCATCAGCTACTACGTCATCTTCTTGTCCGCCAACTGTTCCAAGTTCTGCTTCAACAGAAACACCATTTGCATGAGCATATTCAACCACTTTAGAAGTAATTTCAATATTCTCTTCGTATGGGTGATGAGAAGCATCAATCATAACGGAAGTGAATCCTGCATCAACAGCTTCTTTACATTTTTCAAAGCTGGAACCGTGGTCTAAGTGAATAGCAACTGGAACTGTTGTCTTGTATTCTTCCATTAAGGCTTTTGTCATTGCTACACACACTTTAAAACCGCCCATGTAACGAGCTGCCCCTTCAGAAACCCCTAAGATTACTGGAGATTTTTCTTCCTCAGCAGCTTGAAGAATAGCTTG
The DNA here is from genome assembly GCF_008935075.1 of Pradoshia sp. D12. Lineage (NCBI taxonomy): Bacteria > Bacillati > Bacillota > Bacilli > Caryophanales > Bacillaceae > Pradoshia > Pradoshia sp. D12. Next base: position 3,776,881 of record NZ_CP044545.1, read on the forward strand.
GGTATACTCTAGATTATTGATATTAAATTGTCCAACTGCATATCCTTCTTCTTTTGCTTTGTTCAGCATTTCAGTCATTGATACTAAAGGCATTTTTCTTCCTCCTTGTTAATAATAAGCTCGAGCCAAACGGCTTCCCTTATCATTTTCCCTAATGGATCGATATGTATTCCCCCTTCTGCAAAAAGCGTCAGAGGGAAGTTATCTCTAGCATATCAACTTGTCCTCAAACTATCAACAAGTGTGCAAAATGTACATTTAACTGTCAATTTTAGCAACCGGTAAATGATCCTTTACCGCTTTCCTAATATCATCAATATCAAATGGTTTTGCAAAATGAGTCAAGGCTCCCAGGTTCATCGCTTCCTGAATCATATCTAATTCTCCATACGCTGTCATAATTAATACACGAATGCCCTGATCTTCTTCTTTCATTCTTTTTAAAATCTCAATTCCGTCCATACCGGGAATTTTCATATCCAGCAACACTAAATCTGGTGATTCACTTTTCTGGAGCGCCAATGCCTGCTCTCCATTTGCCGCCAGAAATGTTTGATATCCTTCCTGCTGCAGTACTTCATTCAGCAAAATACGGATGCCAAATTGATCATCAACAATTAAAATTTTTTCATTCATTTTACACAGCTCCTTCTTTCCGTTAGCCTGTATAAATAAGACACTTAAATCTATAAGTTCTACTAATAGGTAAATAATACCTTTATTCAAACGAAATTGTCTTTCGACAATTTACGTTCAAGCATTTATACTTTGACAGGAACTTATCATTTTAATGCTGTAAAAACAGTAAAAATGAAAGCATCTATTACTATTAAAATCAGGAGTTGACCCAAATGCTGAAAATATATTTAACTCAATTAACTGGTATTTATAAAAAAATTGAACAAGATGAACAGGAAAATATGGAGGACGCAGCGAGATTATTAGCTCAGGCTTTAGTCAGCCATGGTATTGTTTATCTTCATGGTTTTAAAGAAATGGATGGGATTATCAGCCAGGCAATCGATGGACCTGAACCGATCAAGGGCGTGAAGCGATTGTATAACGGCCAATATATGGCTCAAATCGAGCAACGAGACCGCGCCATCATTTTTGCACGAACTGCAACCGAACCGGAAGCAGTTGCTTTAGCTGAATCCTTAAACGGACAGCGTATCCCTTTTGTTGCCGTTTCCCTGGCTCCTGCTGCAGATGATATCAATACGCCGAACCTTGCCAATCTGGCAGATATCCATATTGATTTAAAAGCAACACGAGGTCTTATTCCAAATGAGGATGGAACAAGAAGCGGGATTCCCACCCTTGCAGCCGCCCTCTTCGTTTATCAGGGAATCACTCTGTCAATCGATGAAATCATTAAGGAATATGAAGAAGAATAATTATCCTGCTTGGCCAAAAAATAACTTTACATTACGTAAGCGCATACCAGCAAGTTTCTTGTCTGTTTTTGTTTGATAAAAGTTTTCTGATAATGATTTCGTTTACTATATAAAGTTGTAAGTTTGGACGATTGAGATTAGTTGAAATTTTATAATTTCAACTAATTGAATAGCCTTTTCAGATGAGCGTTTTCCAATTTATTGAACCTTTATAGGACGAATTGTATATTTAATCGCCCTTATGAGTACAAATATCACTTTTGAGTAAAAAATCACTCGAAAATAAAAAAGGTGTACAGAGCTATCAGTAGTAACTGATTTTCTGTACACCTTTATTTTTATTATTTTTCGCCTAGTGATGCATGAATGAATTCACGGAACAATGGCTGCGGACGCTGTGGTCTTGATTTGAATTCTGGATGGAATTGAGAAGCAATGAACCAAGGATGATCCTTCAATTCAATAATTTCTACCAGACGTCCATCCGGGCTGGTACCTGAGAAGATAAAGCCTTGTTTCTCCATATCTTCGCGGTAATGGTTGTTGAACTCATAACGATGGCGGTGGCGCTCATATACCACTTCATCTTGATAAGCTTCAAATGTTTTCGTTCCAGGAACAATTTTACATGGATATAAACCAAGTCTAAGAGTCCCGCCAAGGTCCTCGATATCAATTTGTTCAGGAAGTAAGTCAATGATTGGGTTTGTCGTTTCCGGATTAAGCTCAGAAGAATGAGCATCTTTTAACCCAAGAACGTTACGTGCAAATTCAATGGATGCTAACTGCATACCAAGACAGATTCCAAAGAACGGCTTTTTGTTAGTGCGGGCATATTCGGTTGCCAGGATTTTTCCTTCAACACCACGGTCTCCAAATCCGCCCGGCACCAAAATACCATCCACATCATCAAGCATTTCATTTACATTCTCTTTATTTACATGCTCTGCGTTAATCCATTTAATCTTCACATCTGCATCAAATGCATAGCCGGCATGTTTTAATGCTTCTACTACAGAAATATAGGCATCTTGAAGCTCTACATATTTTCCAACAAGACCGATTTTCACTTCTTTGGTCAGATTCGTTACTTTATGTAGCAACTCTTTCCATTCTGTCATATCTGCATCGTTTGTTTGCAATTTCAAATGGTTACAAACAATTTCGTCCATTCCTTGTGCCTGAAGATCCAATGGAATGGAATATAAAGTTTCTGCATCACGGCACTCGATGACAGAATTTTTATCAATGTCACAGAACAGAGCAAGTTTGTCTTTCATATCCTGAGAGATTGGTAATTCTGTACGCACGACGATAATATTTGGCTGAATACCTAAGCTGCGCAATTCTTTAACACTGTGCTGTGTAGGCTTTGTTTTCATTTCACCAGCAGCTTTAAGGTAAGGAATCAATGTACAGTGAATGTATAGAACGTTATCGCTGCCAATATCACTCTTAATTTGACGAATCGCTTCCAGGAATGGCAAGGATTCAATATCCCCTACTGTTCCGCCAATTTCGGTAATAACGACATCCGCATTTGTATCATGGCCAGCTTTCAAAATCCGCTCTTTAATCTCATTCGTAATATGCGGGATTACTTGCACCGTTCCGCCTAAATAGTCTCCGCGGCGCTCTTTCTTTAACACGTGAGAGTAAACTTTACCTGTTGTTACATTGGAAAGCTTAGATAAATTGATATCAATAAAACGCTCATAATGGCCTAAGTCTAAATCTGTTTCTGCACCATCATCTGTTACGAAAACTTCACCATGTTGATAAGGACTCATCGTTCCCGGGTCCACATTGATGTATGGGTCAAATTTTTGGATTGTCACTTTCAAGCCTCTGTTTTTCAATAAGCGGCCAAGTGAAGCAGCTGTAATCCCTTTTCCTAAAGAAGATACAACTCCGCCTGTAACAAAAATATATTTTGTCATCTATAAAAACCTCCTAAAAGATCGTATTGATTTCATTTGGTAAGCACAAATCTATTAATAGTGATTAGTTTTTGTTTTTTCATCGGGCCTATCCCCTAAAAAAAAATAAAAAAGCCCCCTTGCAAGCAAGGGAGCTTAAAATCGCTTAATAGTGTTTCCTTTATTTTAAAGGAGCCCAATGAATATTCTACAAAGATTGACACTTTAAGTCAAGGTTAAAGGATTAGCGATTGTCGTCCTCTTCTTCTTCGTCAATCACAAGATCTTCTTCCTCTTCTTCTTCGTCGTCAAGATCATAATCATCCTCAACGATAACTTCGTCCTCGATTAGATCCTCGTCATCATCATCCTCATCATCATCGATGTCATCGATATCGTCGAAATCATCAATTAAAGAATCATCCTCATCATCGTCGTCATCGAAGTCATCAAGATCATCAAAATCAAGAACTTCATCCTCATCATCAAAGTCATCAACGAGTGCTTTTTTGCCTTTTTTCTTCTTCTTCACTTTAGAAGCTGGAACTGTTTCTTCTTCAACTTGTTCAACAGGGTACCATCCTTTTAGTCCCCAGCGATTGTCTCCAATACTGATAAAACGGCCGTCTACATTTAGATCTGTATAGAATTGGCCCATTTTTGCACTAACTTCTTCATCTGTCAAACCAAGTAATTTTTGGATTTTATCCATCATTACCTTAAAATCTATTGCTTCTTTCTTTTCTATAAGTAACACGTTCGCAATTTCAATGTAAGCCATTTCACTTACTTCTTCCTTAGACAGGTTGGCTAGTTTCATTGTTCGCACTTCCTTTCTATCAAATCAACATGAATGCCCAATTATGCATATCCCATTATAACCAAACGATTCATCTTTTTGCCACTTTATTTTATCCGTTCTATCCTTTTTCCTCTTGCGGCTTTATAAGAATATAAATAAAAAGCCATCACAAGGACTTAAAGGGGCACTGATCGGTCTTTGTTCAACCCGTTTCCAGTATCCTCTCGTTTCTCCATTATAACCTGCTTTTATGTATCTTATAATAAAAAGCTTCTACTTTTTTATCCTACCATACAACCAGCTATTAATGTTCAATCCCATACACAAATATTGAGCAAATGATCAATCCTTTGAATGTCATCCTAAAAAATCAGAGTACAGACATTAATTAGTCTGTACTCTGGTAGCACAGAAACTTACATATTTCTGCGATATTGCCCTCCAACTTCATATAATGCATGGGTGATTTGGCCAAGACTGGCTGTTTTAACAGTTTCCATCAGCTGTTCAAATATGTTCTCTCCATTAATGGCAGCCTCTTTGAGTTGAGTTAGAGCATTTTCTGCAGCCATTCCATGAATCTCCTTAAATTTATCTAGATTAGCAATTTGTAAATCCTTTTCATCCTTTGTGGCACGGGCCAATTCCATATTGTTTACTTCATCTTCACTCGGCGGATTAGGATTTAAATAGGTGTTCACACCAATAATCGGAAGCTCACCCGAATGCTTTTTCATTTCATAAACAAGAGATTCATCCTGAATTTTGCCACGTTGATACTGCATTTCCATTGCTCCAAGGACTCCACCTCTGTCGTTGATTCGTTCAAATTCGCGGAGAACCGCTTCTTCTACTAAATCCGTTAATTCCTCAACAATGAAGGAACCCTGAAGAGAATTTTCATTCTTCATCCAGCCAAATTCTTTCGTAACAATCATCTGAATGGCCATGGCCCTTCGTACGGATTCCTCCGTTGGTGTAGTGATTGCTTCGTCATAGGCATTGGTATGCAGGGAGTTACAATTATCCTGCAAAGCAAGCAAAGCCTGCAGAGTCGTACGGATATCATTAAAATCAATTTCCTGAGCATGCAGGGAACGTCCCGAGGTTTGGATATGATATTTCAGCTTTTGGCTTCGTTCATTCGCACCGTATTTATCTCTCATAACAATTGCCCATATTCGCCTTGCCACACGTCCGAGAACAGTATATTCTGGGTCCAGTCCATTTGAGAAAAAGAACGAGAGATTCGGTGCAAACGAATCAATGTCCATACCTCGGCTTAAATAATATTCTACATACGTAAAGCCATTCGACAGTGTAAATGCTAATTGTGAAATGGGATTTGCTCCTGCCTCAGCGATGTGATAACCGGATATGGAGACAGAATAATAATTTCTCACCCGATTTTTTACGAAGTACTCCTGGATATCGCCCATCAGTTTTAATGCGAACTCAGTAGAAAAGATACATGTATTCTGTCCCTGATCTTCCTTTAAAATATCTGCCTGAACGGTTCCTCTGACAATCTCCAGGGTCTCTTTTTTTACAGTTTCCTTTTCCTCAGAAGTAAGAGTTCTTTTAAGCTCTGCTTGCTTTTTCTCTATTTGTTGATCAATGGCGGTATTCATAAACATAGCAAGAATGATGGGAGCAGGGCCATTGATTGTCATAGAAACGGAAGTACTTGGTGAACATAAATCAAACCCATCATAGAGTTTTTTCATATCCTCAAGGGCACAGACACTTACACCGCTTTCCCCAACCTTCCCATAAATATCTGGGCGTATATGCGGATCCTCGCCATATAGTGTGACCGAATCAAAAGCCGTGCTCAGCCGTTTGGCCGTATCATCCTTTGATAAATAATGAAAACGGCGGTTCGTTCTCTCCGGTGATCCTTCTCCGGCAAATTGCCGCTTCGGATCCTCTTCCTGTCTTTTAAACGGAAACACACCTGCAGTGAACGGAAATTTCCCGGGAACATTCTCTTTCTGTACCCAGCGCAGGATTTCTCCATAATCCTGAAACTTAGGTAAAGCTACTTTCGGTATGGTCAGACCACTTAATGTACTAGTCCTCAATTCTGTCTTAATTTCCTTATTTCGTACTTTCGTAATCAGTTCTGTTTTTGAATATAATTCCTTCTGATTATTCCAGCCATCAAGAATGGCTTTTGACTCATTGGTTAGATTTTGCCTGTATCCCTTTTGAAGCTCGCTCAGCGGCTCTGTTCCATCCGCTGAATATCCCTCTTCCTCTAACGCCTGTATGGTACCTTCTATTTGAAATAATCGCCTGGCAATCTGTTGTTGCTCAAGTGAGGCGGTATGATATTGCTTTACTGTTTCAGCGATTTCCCGTAAGTAATATTGACGGTCGGGAGGGATGATGACATTTTGCTTTTCTGAACGCACAGATGTATTAAAACGGCTTTTGTATTCCTGACCTGTTTTCTTCTCAATGACTTCAAGCAACGCAGCAAAAAGTGCGTTTGTACCCACATCATTAAACTGGCTCGCAATCGTTCCGTACACCGGCATTTCAGCCAGATCCTTATCAAATAGATTGCGGCTGCGCTGGTATTGTTTTTGAACCTGGCGCAATGCATCCTCTGATCCTTTTCTTTCAAATTTATTAATAACAATTAAATCAGCAAAATCAATCATATCTATTTTCTCAAGCTGTGAAGGGGCTCCAAACTCACTTGTCATGACATACATGGATATATCACATACTTCCGTTATTGCCGCATCTCCCTGGCCAATTCCGCTTGTTTCAATAATTACAGCATCAAATCCGGCTGCTTTTACGACAGCTATTGCATCTTTTATCGAATTGGAAAGCTCAGAGTGTGAGTTCCGCGTCGCCAAGCTCCTCATATACACACGCGGATGAAAAATGGCATTCATTCGTATTCTGTCTCCAAGCAACGCTCCGCCTGTTTTTTGCTTCGTTGGGTCAATCGAAAGAATTGCTATGTTTTGTTCAGGGATTTCATTAATGAATCGCCTTATTAATTCATCTGTAAGCGAGCTCTTTCCCGCTCCCCCAGTACCGGTTATCCCAATTACCGGAATATGATTAACCTGTTTATCATCTATTTTTTGCAGTTCATCTGACAAAGCAACGGCTTCCTGCCCAGCCAGCAAGCGATTTTCCACCATCGTAATCGCGCGTGCTACAGTTAATGGGGCCGATACGGATAGATTCCCCTCATTCAACTCTTCAAGCGGGGGCAGTGGATAATCACATTCACGTATTAGCAATTCCATCATGCCCTCAAGGCCCATATCTCTTCCATCATCCGGTGAAAAAATCTTTGCAATCCCATATTCATGCAGCTCTTTAATCTCCCTTGGTATGATGACTCCTCCGCCGCCCCCATAAATACGAATATGGCCGGCTCCTCTTTCCTTGAGCAAATCGTACATATACTTAAAAAATTCTACGTGACCACCCTGATAGGAAGAAACAGCAATCCCCTGAACATCCTCCTGAATAGCTGCATTAACAATTTCCTCAACAGAACGATTATGACCAAGGTGAATCACCTCCGCTCCTTTTGCCTGAAGAATTCTTCTCATAATATTGACACTGACATCGTGCCCATCAAATAAACTCGAAGCCGTCACAAAACGGATAGGGTGTTTCGGTTTATATCCTTTATTCATCTTTTTTCATTCCCCTTTGCTTATCTGTTTTCCCCATTGGCTAAACCGCTTAAAAGAAGATGCGATTGCATTTCAATATATTGATCGATTGTAAAGCTTTTTCTAAGTCCCCATCTCCTGAATGCCCACATTTGTCCATGAACAATAATGTTATGTGCAAGCAGGTGAATTTGTATCGGGCTTAAATCAATTTCCTCATGCTGTACACATGTCTGAATAAGTTCCTCAAACATTTTCGTCATTTCATTTTCTTTATTTAATACATATGGCAGTGCTGCCCTACTCAACGATTTTGCTTCCTGGTACATCACCAATACTTCATCCTGCATTTCATCACAAATTTTAAAATAATAGGCGATACCTAAGCGCAGTCCGGCAAATGTCCCCTCGCTTTCTTCAAGCGCCTTTTGAAGCCGGTCCTTCACCTCATCGTAAATATTGTCACAAACGAGATATAAAATATCATCCTTGGATCTGATATATTCATAGAGCGTTCCAATACTGAATCCTGCTGCCTTCGCTATTTCCCTTGTTGTTGTTCGGTGGTAGCCCTTCTCTATGAATAAAGAGACCGCCCCTTTGATCATCTCGTCCCGGCGTTTTTTCACTAGCCTCTCATCCTTTACTGAGGCATGGACTACGATTCTCTTCACCCTTTCACCCACCTACCTACAAGTATTTCTTTTAAAAATCAATTCTCCCCGGATAAAGATAGCCGGGAAGAACCCTATAAAAATTTGAAATTAGTTTTTGGTGAGCATTCTTGAGATAACAAGTCTTTGGATTTCCTGTGTTCCTTCATAAATTTGTGTTATTTTCGCATCACGCATATAGCGTTCAACCGGATAATCCTTTGTATATCCATACCCGCCAAATACCTGTACCGCTTCTGTTGTGACCTTCATTGCTGTATCGCCGGCAAATAATTTGGACATAGCCGACTCTTTTCCATACGGAAGTCCCTCGGATTCCAGCCAAGCCGCCTGATAGGTTAAAAGTCTTGAAGCCTCTATACTGGTTGCCATATCTGCAAGCTTAAAGCCAACTCCCTGCTGGGCAGAAATTGGTTTGCCGAACTGAACTCGCTCCTTCGCATAATCCACTGCAGCGTCGAGCGCTCCCTGAGCGATTCCAACAGCCTGCGCAGCAATGCCATTTCTTCCTCCATCAAGGGTCATCATGGCGATTTTAAATCCTTCTCCCTCTGTACCTAATAGATTCTCCTTCGGTACTTTACACTCTTCAAAAATAATCTCTGTTGTTGGAGATGAACGAATCCCGAGTTTCTTTTCCTTTTTTCCAACACTAAAGCCAGGGAAATCTTTCTCCACAATGAATGCGCTTGTACCTTTATGTTTAGAGGACGGATCTGTCAATGCAAAGACCACATATGTATCCGCCACGCCCCCATTTGTAATGAATATTTTAGAGCCATTTAAAACATAATGATCTTCTTCCAGACGGGCAGTTGTTTTCATAGCTCCCGAATCCGAGCCCGATCCCGGCTCCGTCAGCCCATACGCTCCAATTTTCTCTCCCTGCGCCATAGGTCTTAAATATTTTTGCTTTTGTTCTTCATTGCCAAATTTATAAATTGGCCAGCCAGCCAATGATGTATGAGCAGATAGCGTAACACCTGTTGAAGCACAGACACGCGAAAGTTCTTCAATGGCAATGCAATAGGCTACATAATCACTGCCGATTCCACCATACTCCTCTGGCCAAGGAATACCTGTAAGCCCGAGCTCCGCCATTTTGTTAAAGATTTCCCTGTCAAAACGCTCTTCCTCATCCCGTTCGGCCGCAGTCGGTGCGACTTCATTCCGGGCAAAGTCCCTAACCATTTTGCGAATCATTTCATGTTCCTCTGATAATTTAAAATTCATTCCTATTTCCCCCTGTTCTATTAGCCCATCAAATGCTTACTGATTACTATTCGTTGGATTTCGCTTGTACCTTCGTATATTTCTGTCACCTTTGCATCCCTGAAATAACGTTCTACTGGGTATTCCTCGGTATAGCCATAGCCTCCAAAAACCTGGATTGCTTCGGTCGCCACTTCAACTGCCGTACGCGAGGCAAACAGCTTTGCCATGGATGCCTCCTTTGTACAAGGCTGATTCGAACTTTTTAAAGCAGCTGCCTGATAAACCAGTAATTTTGAAGCCTCAACCATTGTCCCCATATCGGCGAGCTTAAAGCCTATTCCCTGCTGAGCAGAGATTGGTTTCCCAAATTGGCTGCGATTCTTTGCATATTGGACAGCATGCTGAAAAGCCCCTTCCGCTATTCCAAGTGCCTGTGCTGCAATCCCAATCCGCCCTGTATTCAGGTTATTCAGCGCGATGGACATTCCCTGTCCTTCTTCCCCTAGCAGATTCTCGGCCGGTACTCTCATATCCTCAAAGATGAGCTGAACTGTTCTTGATCCATGCAAGCCCATTTTATTTTCATCCTTGCCGATGATAAGTCCGGGCGTGTCTTTGTCTACAATAAAAGCGCTGATTCCCTTATTTCTCTTAGAAGGATCCGTAGAGGCAAAAACAATATAGACATCTGCCTCACCGCCATTCGTGATAAATATTTTTGAACCATTGACGATATACTCCCCATTTTTTCTTACAGCTCTTGATTTCAGGGAGCCTGCATCTGATCCGGCACTTGGTTCAGTTAGACAGAAAGCACCCAGATATTCGCCACTTGCAAGCTTCGGTATATACGCCTTTTTTTGTTCTTCATTACCAAAATTCAAAATCGGGTAGGTTCCAACAGATGTATGGACGGATAAAATCACGCCGACTGTCGGACTTATTTTCGATATTTCATGTATCGCTGTAATGTAGGAGATATAATCCATTCCGGCCCCGCCATATGACTCCGGTATCGGAATCCCCATCAGTCCAAGCTCCGCCATTTTGGATACAATCTCCCTCGGAAACAATCCAGCTTCCATCTTTGGTACAAATGGCTCGATTTCCTTGACGGCAAATTCACGAACCATTTTTCTCATCATTTGCTGCTCATCCGTAAACGTGAATTCCATTGCAGCCAGCCTCCTTTTTGACAAACTTAGTTGTATTGGTAAAATCCTCTGCCGGATTTCTTGCCGAGCCAACCGGCACTTACATATTTACGTAGCAGCGGACATGGCCGATATTTGTCATCTCCAAGACCTTCATGCAAGGTTTCCATAATGTACAAACATGTATCAAGCCCAATAAAATCAGCGAGCTGCAGCGGACCCATTGGATGATTCATCCCCAGCTTCATCACTTCATCAATGGCTTCCTTGGAAGCAACCCCTTCATATAGGGTGAATATGGCTTCGTTGATCATCGGCATGAGTATGCGGTTTGAAACAAAGCCAGGAAAATCATTTACTTCTACCGGAATCTTTCCGAGCTCTTTAGCGGTCTCTTCAATTTTTTTATATACTTCTTCAGAAGTTGCGAGACCGCGAATGATCTCCACAAGCTTCATGACAGGCACAGGATTCATAAAATGCATACCGATTACCTGCTCCGGACGTTTTGTTGCTGCTGCAATTTCCGTAATTGGTAAGGAAGAGGTATTCGTAGCGAGAATTGTGTGAACCGACGCAACCTCATCAAGCTCTTTAAATATTTTCTTTTTGATATTCATATTTTCTGTAGCTGCTTCAATTATGAGGTCGACATGACCTGCATTTTTCATTTCAGTTGAGGGTGTTAATCTTTCCAGGATCTCTACTTTTTCCTGTTCACTTAAACGCCCCTTCTCCACTTGCCTTAACAAATTATTTTCGATGGTAACCAGACCCTTTTTTACAAACTCTTCAGTTAAATCGTGCAGAAACACCTCGAACCCTGATACCGCACAAACCTGTGCAATTCCAGACCCCATTTGCCCTGCACCGATGACCATTATTTTTTTAATCTCCATCCCACTTCACCCCGTTTTTTTATTCTTTTGCCTTTGGCACTTCGATCATAATGGCATCTCCCTGTCCGCCGCCGCTGCAGATAGACGCGATCCCTATGCCGCCGCCACGTCTCTTCAGTTCATACATGAGGGTGAGAATGATTCGCGCCCCACTAGCTCCGATTGGATGGCCAAGGGCAACCGCTCCACCATTTACATTCACTTTTTCAGCATCAAGATTGGCAAGCTTGCCACTCGCAAGGGCAACCGCTGCAAATGCCTCATTCACTTCAAATAAATCAATATCATCCAGTGATTTTTCTGTTTTCTTAAGCAGCTCATTAATGACTAAGCCGGGAGTTTTTGGGAAATCCTTTGCTTCCACAGCAATTTCGGCATGGCCGATAATTCCTGCACCAATCTTGTATCCTTCATCAATTGCTTTATCCTCACTCATTAAAACAAGTGCTCCAGCTCCATCATTAATCCCCGGTGCGTTTCCAGCCGTTATTGTTCCATCCCGGTCAAATGCCGGTTTCAAGGAACTCAGCTTCTCCACTGTCGTATCTTTTCGCGGCGCTTCATCGATTTCCACAACAACCGGCTCACCTTTACGCTGTTTGACCGATACTGGAACGATTTCTTCCTGCAGAAGGCCGGATTCAATTGCTCGAATTGCCTTTTGATGGCTCTGATAAGCCCAGTTATCCTGATCACTTCTTGATAATTCCAGGTCCTCAGATGTGCTGTTACCGTAAGACCCCATATGTACACCGGTAAAGCTGCATGTCAAACCATCATGGACCATCATATCGACCAGCGGCGTATCTCCCATACGAGCTCCCCACCTTGCTTTCGGAAGAATATATGGAGCATTGCTCATTGATTCCATCCCGCCGGCCACGATAACTTCTTCTTCACCAAGCCGAATGATCTGGTCTCCGAGCGTGACGCTTCGTAAACCCGATGCACATACTTTATTAATCGTCTCTGTCTTTACTGACCATGGAAGCCCTGCATGTCTTGAGGCCTGACGAGAAACGATTTGCCCTTGGCCACCCTGTAATACACATCCCATAATGACTTCATTCACATCTGCCGCATTTACACCTGCACGTTCTATAGCCTCTTTGATTGCTATTCCGCCTAACTCCGAAGCTGTTAAACTGCTTAATGCTCCTCCAAATTTTCCAAAAGGCGTCCTAGCTCCATCAATAATTACGGTTTTCCCCATCGTTATCCCTCCGCTTTTAAATTTCATACTTTGGTTAATTGACTGAACGCTCGCTCGTCGTTGGCAGAAAATATGTAAGCGCTTTAATTTGGTATATTTGTATTTTACTGTAAATAAGAAAGAAACGGAAATATTTACACAATATTTCGAAAACAAATAGTTGTGTAAATTTCCGTTTCTGTCTCATCTATTACTATATGAACCCCTTCATATATCGGTGAAAATTAAGATGCAAGCTCCCTATGTTCCCCAAATACCGCTTTTTCAAGCAGTTCTGCCACATCGTATGTTTTAACTTCTTCTTCAACTTCCTTCGCCTTTGTGCCGTCACTTAACATAGTTAAGCAATATGGACAGCCTGAGCTGATAACTGTCGGATTGACCTCAAGAGCTTGTTCCGTACGGGCAACATTGATACGGTGGCCTGTTTCCTCTTCCATCCACATCAAGCCCCCACCCGCTCCACAGCACATTCCATTTTCGCGATTTCTTTCTATTTCTACAAATGAAGCTCCCGGAATTGCTTTTAAAATATCCCTCGGTGCATCATAGACATCGTTGTACCTTCCCAAGTAACAAGAATCATGGAACGTAATTTTTTCATTAACGGCATAAGTTGGTTTTAATCTGCCTTCCTTCACTAGATCAGCCAGCACCTGTGTATGGTGATAAACCTCTGCCTGTAAGCCGAAGTCCGGATATTCATTTTTGAAGATATTGAAAGCATGCGGATCGATTGTAACAATCTTTTTGACCTCATTTTTTTCGAACTCTTCAATATTCTTTGTAGCCAGCTCCTGGAACAGGAATTCGTTCCCAAGACGTCGCGGTGTATCTCCGGAGTTTTTCTCCTTATTACCGAGAATCGCAAATTTAACGCCGGCTTCATTTAAAAGTTTCGCAAATGATAAAGCAATTTTTTGTGAACGGTTGTCATAGGATCCCATTGAGCCGACCCAGAATAAGTATTCAAACTCTTCACCAGACTTCTTCATTTCCTTCACAGTCGGTACAACTACATCCTCACGAGCTTCACGCCAATCTTCACGCTCTTTACGGTTTAATCCCCAAGGGTTTCCCTGACGTTCGATATTTTGCATCGCACGCTGAGCATCAGCAGGTACTTTACCTTCCGTTAATACAAGAAAGCGACGCATATCAATAATGGTTCCAACATGCTCATTCATAACCGGACACTGATCCTCACAGTTGCGGCATGTAGTACATGCCCAAAGCTCTTCCTCTGTAATAACCTCACCCACCAAAGCTGGATTGTACAATTCAGCTGCTGCCGCAGACTCCGCAGCACCCGCACCCTGTGCAGCCACCGCGATTTGATTGCCTTTCGTATTGCTGAATACAAATCCCGGCACCCATGGCTCTTTCCTTGTAACTGCAGCTCCCGTAAACGTTAAATGGTCACGCATTTTAATTAGAACATCCATTGGTGACAGCATTTTTCCTGTCCCGGTTGCCGGACACATATTGGTGCAACGGCCACACTCTACGCATGCATATAAATCGATGAGCTGCAGATCTGTAAAGTCCTGAATCTTTCCTGCTCCATATGTCTCCTGTGTTTCATCCTCAAAATCAATTTTCTTTAATTTTGGCGGAGTTAATCTGTGCAAATATACATTGGCTGGTCCGGCAATTAAATGTGCGTGTTTAGATTGCGGGATATATACCAAGAACGTCAAAATGAAAAGTAAGTGTATCCACCAGGCCACATAGAATACAGCTATGGCAGCTGTATCATTCATCCAGCCAAGCGCCATCGCAATCGTAGAAGCGACAGGCTCTGACCAATGAAGCTCACCGCCATGCCATATAATAGCAGCCCCGTTCGCTACAAGTGTTGCTAGCATTAATCCTCCGATAAAGATCAGAACAAGCCCGGCTTTAAATCCCCTCTTTAGCCGAACAAGCTTCTCAATATAACGGCGATAGAATGCCCAAACAACAGCCACCAGTACCAGGAGTACAACTATCTCCTGGAAAAAAGTAAAAATCGGATATATAGGTCCCAATGGCAAATGAGATCCCGGTTTAATCCCTTTCCAAATTAGATCAATCGCTCCAAATTGGACAAGGATAAACCCGTAAAAGAAGAGCACATGCATCGTTCCGCTTTTCTTATCCTTCAGTAATTTTTTCTGCCCAAATACAAATACCCAAATCTTTTCCAGCCTCTTCTTTACGTCATTATCAAACTCAGTTTTCTTGCCAAGTTTAATATAGGCAATCCTTGTTCTGATCAGATACGTGAACAGCCAAACTGCGTAAGCGGTTACAAGAACAGCTGCAACTAAGTTGATCCATAGAAGACCATTCATCTCCATCCCCGTCTTCCCCCTTTTGCTACCGAAAGCATGATTTAAAAGTTACCTACAACATAAAACGACACTAAACCCAATATAGTATAACTATATTTTATATAATGAATGAGCATTCAGTCAATCAATAACTTACATATTTTAGATTAATTATTAAAACATGGTAAATATAATCTAGTTTGTCGAATAGATCATTTGAGATTTATTTTTATATTTTTAGTCATACTAAGATGAGTAGATATTGGTTAGAGGAACTACTTTGAGGTATACATTGATTCAGTTTCAATCCATATCCAGGAAGTATTTTACAGTTTAATACCAATACCCTGCCGCATAGCTTAATAAACGGCTACTACTTAAAAACATGGAAAGGAGAGGCCATTATTTATGGATATTCGATTTGGATATGTATCCACTGCTTTAAATCTTTGGAATTCAACCCCCTCCAAAACCATCACCTATACACGATGGAGCGGACTATCTCAAGAAGAGCAAATCGAACGATTACTCGCAATTACTAAACAAAATATCGAAACCACCAAACGAATTCTCCATTATAATATTGCACATGAAATACCGATCTATCGTTTCTCAAGCTCGATTGTACCGCTTGCAACTCACCCTGATGTTAAGTGGGATTTTATTACACCTTTCAAAAAAGATTGGGCTGAAATTGGCAAACTGGTACGGAAACACAAGCTTCGTGTCAGCTTCCACCCGAATGCCTTTACACTTTTTACCTCTCCTAATCATGATGTGACAGATAAAGCGGTTGAAGATATGGTTTACCATTATAAAATGCTGGAGGCTATGGGAATGCCAGACCAAGCACTCATTAATATCCATGTCGGCGGATCATATGGAAATAAACAAACGGCTATTCAACGGTTTTATGCCAATAGCCAAAAAATCCCTGAATCCATTAAGCAGCTCATGACACTCGAAAATGATGATAAGACTTATACAACTGAAGAGACTCTGCAGGTTTGTGAGCATGAGGATATCCCGCTTTTATTTGATTACCATCATCACGTGGCAAATCCTTCTATGACTCCATTGGAAAAATTGTTGCCCCGTATTCTTCTGACATGGGAATTAAGAGGCTGGAAGCCTAAAATCCATATTTCTTCTCCCCGTTCGGAGCGTGAAATTCGCGCACACGCATCCAACGTCGATGTTGACTTTATCATGCCATTTATCCAAATGCTGAAGCAAATAGGAATTTCTGAAATTGATTTCATAATCGAGGCGAAAAATAAGGATATCGCGATGATGAAGCTAATTGAGGATTTGGCCTCATTAAGAGGAATCAATCGAATCAGCGGCGGAAGCATCAGGATAAGATAATATTTGTTAGCAGTCTGTCACTAGACTAACAAAAACAACCCACACCTCTCTTATGGTGTGGGCATTTTATTAGTATGAGATTACATTTTTTCTGGAGCAGATACACCAATTAGTTTTAATGCATTTGCCAATGTAATTTTTGTTGCCTGAACAAGAGCAAGTCTAGCTTTACTTCTTTCAGGCTCTTCCTGATCTAATACTTTATCAGCATTATAGAAGCTATGGAATGTGGAAGCCAGATCAAAGATATAATTCGTGATTCTGTGCGGCATACGTTTTTGAGCCGCTTCTGCAACCGCTTGTGGGAATTCACCAAGTTTCTTCAGAAGGTCAATTTCTTTTTCAGAACCCAATCGGCTAAGCTCTGCGTCGCCTTCCAATGTAATACCCACTTCAGCTCCCTGACGAAGGATACTGCAAATACGAGCATGTGCATATTGAGCGTAGTACACTGGATTATCATTGGATTCGGATACAGCCAGATCAAGGTCAAAGTCCATATGCGTGTCCGCACTTCTCATCGCAAAGAAATAACGCACGGCATCTAAACCAACTTCCTCCATCAAGTCTCTCATTGTGACAGCTTTTCCTGTACGCTTGGACATTTTCATTTTCTCACCATTTTTGAACAGGTGAACAAGCTGGATGATTTCTACCTCCAACGTATCTTTTCCGTAACCCATCGCCTGAATCGCAGCTTGCATACGAGGAATATACCCATGATGGTCTGCTCCCCAAATGTTGATTAATTTTTCAAATCCGCGTTCCAGCTTATTTTTATGGTATGCGATGTCTGGTAGGAGATAGGTGTATGAACCATCATTCTTAATTAATACACGGTCTTTATCATCGCCAAAATCAGTAGATTTGAACCAGGTAGCTCCATCCATCTCATAGATATATCCTTTTTCTCTTAACAGCTCCAATGCAGGCATAATTTTGCCATCTTCATAAAGAGATGTTTCAGAGAACCATACATCAAATGGGACACGGAAGCTCTCAAGGTCTTTTTTCAATTTTTCCATTTCATATTTCAACCCGTACTCACGGAAAAATTTAAAGCGCTCTTCTTCATCAGCATTTACATATTTATCGCCAAATTCTTCAGCCATACGTTTACCGATATTGATAATGTCTTCTCCATGATAGCCATCTGCAGGCATTTCTTTCTCCATTCCAAGCGCCTGTAAATAGCGAGCTTCAACTGAATATGCCAGATTATTGATTTGGTTACCCGCATCATTAATATAGTATTCACGGGATACATCCCAGCCAGCTTTAGCCAGGATATTGGATAAAGAATCCCCAACTGCCGCACCGCGGGCATGACCCAAGTGAAGATCTCCTGTTGGATTCGCAGAAACAAACTCAACCTGAATTTTTTCTCCTCCGCCTACATTAGATTCACCATAAGCTTCCCCTGACTCCAAAATAGCGGGAATCAGATTTGTTAAGTATCCATTGTTTAAATAAAAATTGATAAATCCCGGTCCGGCAATTTCAATTTTTTCAATTGATGCCTTTGAAGTATCAAAATGATTAATGATTTCCTCTGCTATTGTCCGAGGTGCCTTCTTAGCAATACGGGCAAGCTGCATAGCCATATTAGTAGAATAATCTCCATGTGTTTTATCCTTTGGCAATTCAAGAATTACACCTGGAATCACTGCTTCTTCCGCTAATCCAGCCTTAATTACTGCCTGCTTAATCTCTTCTTTAATCTGATCCTGAATCTCTGTTACGATGTTCATCTTGTCTTTTCCTCCTTGACCGTCAATGTAAGTGAGTAGTTGCCCACATTCTCTTGTTGTAAAAATAGGTTGTAGGAAACATGGAAAATCTCTTCCTTCGTTTCCGGATGGACGGTATGCTCCAGCTTATTTGTACGTGTCGTTAAATCCAGTGTACCATGAATGCTTTCATAAGAGCCGCTGGTTTCTGTGCCAATTTTGTAAAGCTGTCTCATTTTAACCGCGCCGCTTCTAATAATTAGCATTTCATCCCCGTCATATTTAACAGTTGTATTGATTTTCCCATTGTTTTCAACGTGCTCAATATAGCGGATATATGTGGCATTTGGCATGTGATGCAACGTGCCAAATGTAATTAGCTCGATGTTCTCTTCATCGTCAACATATTGGATATGCGTCTTTAGCCGTACCATGACCTCTATGGGTGCGTTGCTTTTTTCCTCGGTCATTTAATGAATTCCCCCTGGAATTGATTATTTTACTCAATCATACAAGTATAAGGTAAAGAAAAACTCTCTGGCAACTTGTCCGAATCTTTTTTTCTAAAAAAAATCCCCTTGCTCTACTATCATAGACAGGGGATTGCTAGTCTTATTCAATTACAGGCGTTTATTTACCCAACCTAAAAGAATTTCGCGAATAAATTTAGCTGCAGCAATTTGTGTTTGTTCAGAGGAATCATAAGCAGGAGCAACTTCTACAAGATCTGCTCCCACCACATTTACGCCAGAGTTTGATATAGCAGTTATAGCCTCAAGCATTTCTTTAGATGTAATACCGCCTGCTTCAGCAGTTCCCGTACCCGGTGCATGTGCTGGGTCAAGTACATCAATATCAATGGTGACATACACATTTCGGCCGGCAAGGGTGGGCAGTACTTTTTTTAATGGCTCCGCCACATCAAATTTATACATATGCATTCCGGAATCCTTGGCAAATTGAAACTCTTCCCTCATACCTGAACGAATGCCGAAAGAATAGACATTCTCTGCACCAATCAAATTACAAATCTTCCGAATCGGAGTTGAATGGGAAAGCGGCTCGCCTTCATATTCTTCTCTCAAATCTGCATGAGCATCAAAATGGATAATAGCCAAATCCTCATACTTCTTATGAATTGCTTTTATAATCGGCCATGTAACGAGATGCTCGCCGCCCATACCAAGCGGGAATTTCCCTTCTGCCAAAAGGGTTTCAATGTACGCCTCTATCATATCAATGCTTCTTTGCGGATTTCCAAAAGGGAGCGGAATATCGCCCGCATCAAAAAATTTAACAACCTCTAAATGTCGATCGATATAAGGGCTGTATTCTTCCAAACCAAGGGATACTTCTCGTATACGCGCTGGGCCAAACCTGGATCCAGGACGAAAGCTAACTGTCCAATCCATTGGCATTCCGTAGAGAACCGCCTCTGAATCTTTAAAATTGGGATGACTTCCTATAAAAACATTACCGGAATAGGCTTCATCAAATCTCATAATCTGCACTCCTTTAATCCTCATCTATATGTTCATTTCTGTTTATTTTAAAAGATCAGCTACAAATTTAGGCAGCACAAAGGCAGCCTTATGAAGCTCCTTTGTATAATACTTTGTTTCCATTTCAATGAATCTATCATCACAAATCTCTAAAGGATGGTGTTTTTTTGAACCAATTGTAAAGGTCCATAAACCGCTCGGATAGGTTGGGATATTAGCCGTATATAGGCCGGTAATCGGAAAAATCTCTTTTACATCTTTAAAGACCGATTGAATTAAATCCGCTTTAAACCAAGGGTTATCCGTTTGTGCAACAAAGATGCCATCTTCCTTTAATGCCTGATAGATTCCTGCATAGAAGCCCTTCGTAAACAAATTTACGGCCGGTCCAACCGGCTCTGTAGAATCTACGATAATTACATCATATTTATTTTCGCTTTTGGCAATATGCATAAATCCGTCATCAACCAGTACTTCAACCCGATGGTCAGTCAGGCTTCCTGCAACTTCTGGTAAAAACTGTTTTGAGTACTCAATGACTCTGCCATCAATCTCTACCAAAGTAGCTTTTTTTACATTCTCATGCTTAAGCACTTCACGGATTACGCCACCATCCCCGCCTCCTACAACGAGGACATGCTCTGGACAAGGGTGCGTATGTAGGGGAACGTGGGCTACCATCTCATGATAGACAAATTCATCCTTCACAGATGTCATCACCATATCATCCAGCAACAGCATCTTACCCCACTCTACTGTCTCTACAATATCCAGTTTTTGAAAGTCTGTTTGTTCCGTATGCAAGGTACGACTTATCTTCATGGTGATTCCAAAATGATTTGTTTGCTTCTCCGTGAACCAAATACCCATGATGAACCTCTTTTCTTGTTTCAGTTTCAGCGGCCCAATTATCATTCACTATCTATTAAACTTAGAAGAGTATAGTGCATTCTTATAAAAAAGTAAAGATTTTCCGATATTTCCAATATTATCGTTTCTATGTCTGTTTTACGTTTAAAAATGTTGGTTTGTTTTCATACTACTAATATGAATAATTTCACAACAGATCAGGGGGAAGACATGTGTCTCCAAGCAGACTTAGAAGAAGGAAATTACTTGCCTATAAGAGATCCCTTATACTTTTCGGATCACTGATTGCTACATTTGGAGTGATTGGGTTTGTTACCGTCCTACTTATTGTAAAGCTTGCCGGACCTCCAGCCATATCCGTCCCGCAAACCACTCAATATTTAGCTGATGATTTAAGTACATTTACGGAAAGCCACGGGGCCGAGAGGCGGTATTGGGTACCTCTCAGTGAGATATCGCCTTATTTAATACAATCTACTCTGGCAGTTGAGGATCGAAATTTTTATCATCATAACGGGTTTGATACAAAGAGAATTATAGGAGCAATTGTATCTGACACGATTGCCATGGCCAAGGTGCAGGGAGCCAGTACAATCACTCAGCAGTATGCCAAGAACCTCTTCCTTGATTCAGAAAAAACCTGGTCACGAAAGGCTAAGGAAGCTCTCTACACTCTTCGGATTGAAGACCATTTCAGTAAGGATGAGATTCTCGAAGGTTATTTAAATACGATTTATTACGGGCATGGAATGTATGGTATACAGGCTGCGAGCCACTATTATTTTCATAAGGATGCCAAAGATCTATCCTTGGCTGAAGCAAGCCTGCTTGCTGGCATTCCAAAGGGACCAGGCATTTATTCACCACTTGTTTCGAAAAAGAACGCAAAGGAACGGCAGGCTATTGTCCTCAACTCTTTAAAGGAAACCAGTCAGCTGAGTGCAGAACAGGCAAAAGAAACATTGGCATTAGCCGACCGCTTGCCCATATACGGTTCCCTGATTACAGAGAAAAAACAGGAGGCACCCTATTTTCTGGATGCAGTCAATCATGAGTTACGTCAGGTCTTAAAGGGGAATGAGGAGCTGATCAGGCAAGGGGGATTAAAGGTGTATACAACCTTCAATTCCAAGCAGCAGGCCATTGCTGAAGAGGCTATTGCCAAGCATGTGCAGCCGGAAGGTGATTTTCAGGCTGCTTTAATTGCGATGAATCCCCATAACGGTATGGTTAAAGCATTGATTGGCGGAACCAATTATGAGCATAGCTCATTCAATCGTGCGACCCAGGCACTTAGACAGCCCGGTTCCACGATTAAGCCGCTGCTATATTACACAGCTTTAGAAAAAGGGTTCACACCATCGACGACCTTGCGAAGTGAAGTGACCACCTTTTCATTTGAAGGAGGAAAAGAAAAATATACACCCCATAATTTTAATAACCGATATGCCAATGAATCGATTACACTGGCTCAGGCCCTGGCTGTATCAGACAATATATTTGCCGTCAAAACACATCTGTTCCTTGGAGAGGATGAACTGGTTAAGGCTGTAAAGCGATTTGGATTAACCACTCCTATGACCAAGGTTCCCTCACTGGCGCTTGGAACGTCCGGAGTTAAGCCTTTGGAAATGACAAATGCCTATAACTTATTTGCCAACGGAGGAAAAAAGGTTAAACCTTACTTTATCACTAAGGTTACAGGGCGTGACGGAGAGGTTTTATATCAGAAAAAATTAGAACGGACAGCCGTACTGAAGCAAGCGGATGCCTATGTCATGACACAAATGCTGACAGGTGTGTTCGATAAAAAGCTAAATGGTTACGCATCTGTGACAGGCGCCTCAATCGCACCTAAGCTTTCAAGGCCCTATGCTGGAAAGTCAGGCTCAACTGAGTATGATAGCTGGATGATTGGCTATACTCCTCAGCTTACGACAGGTGTTTGGACCGGATATGATCGCTCTCAGAAAATCGAAACTAAACAAGATAAAATTGCAGCCAAAGAAATTTGGGCGAGCTTTATGGAGCAATCCCTAGAGGATGAGCCTGTTAAAGAGTTTAAACAGCCGAAAAATATTGTTGCGGTAGAAATTGACCCCGAAAGCGGCTTGCTTGCACACGGAGCCTGCCCGGTTAAACGCCTTACTTACTATAAAAAAGGAACCGAGCCGAAACAGTATTGCCATAATCATATAAACAAGGGAAACGATCTAAGCCCTTCTGATGAAAAGAATAAAGAAAAGTCACATGATCCGTGGTACAAGAGAGTATGGCCATTTGGAAAGCTTTAAACAATCCGACCCATGAGCATAAGAAAACAAAAATCCCCAAACCATTAACGGTTTGGGGATTTTTGCGTCCTAGCTCTACGTGCTTGCACACTGTTTTTAGTGTACTTTTTTTACAGAAAACCGACAAGTAATATGCTGAATTACTTTACAAAAAAATCCATAATTTTCACGTTTTTGTCAATATTAGTTAGTGTTTAGCTTTTCCTTCAATTCATCAGGGGAGTTTTTCCAAAGCTCTTCATTATGTTTTTTCAGGAAGTTAGCTAAGATAATTTTTGAAGGTTCATCCATATGCTCAACGATAATATGTCTTTTCAATGATTTATCCATGCGATTCACATGCTCTGGCAATGATTTATAGCCGCGGCGAATCTCTTCATCAACCGTCATTTCGCATGCCGTCACACCAGCATAATAGGCTCCCTGTTTCGTCTGTTCAATTGTAACCCAAACAAGCCAGTATGGCTTTCCGTTTGGTACTTCATCTTTATTCGGTAAAAATTTGATTCGTCTTTCGATAGCACTTCTTGCATGCATAGCACCAATATCGACAAACGCTTCACCTGCTTCCACATCAATAATGACAGGTGAAACATTTTCCAGGCTCAACGCCCCCATTCCAAAGCCTTTATGGCCATCAGTAGGGTCGTTTTTGATGATATTAAAAGTTGGTTTTTTCTTCTCTTGACTCATGGATATGTACAAGCCTCCCTTTAAATAAATATTGAAACTAAGAATCGCTCAATCGCTGGTACTAAATTATAAATGATTGGATCGATTGTGTAATTACCAAGCGGTGTAATCACCAGGATAAGGAAAATCAACGCTCCATATTGTTCATACTGTGTCATTTTTGGACGTATATCAGCCGGAACGAGGTCCTCAATAATACGATACCCATCAAGTGGAGGAAATGGCAATAAATTAAATACAAACAGTACAACATTCAAGCGGATAAAAATATTAAAAAACGTGTAGATAAACTCAGGTAAATTAAATCCTGCGATGCTTATAATATATATCAATAGGACACCAATAAAAGCCAGCACAAGATTACTCAAAGGGCCTACCACTGAAACAACAATACTGTTCATCCGTGGATTTTTAAAGAAGAAGCGATTGACCGGTACAGGTTTCGCCCAGCCAAACCCGACCAATATAATAAATATCGCACCTAATGGATCAATGTGCCGAAGCGGATTTAATGTCAGCCGTCCCTGATTTTTTGCAGTCATATCTCCAAATTTATAGGCCGCATAGGCATGTGCATATTCATGAACAGTAAACGCAATGGCGAGAGTTACAAGTGTATATGGTAAATTGACCAATATGCTTTGAAAATCAAACATCAAAACATCCCCTTTTTCCTTAATATAAAACCTTTCAGTTAGGTTCAACTTTCCATTCTGCTTTTCACCACTTGCTTTCCGCCGGCGATTATGAAAAACTATCAACATAATCACTTGTTTTACAAATGAGGAGGACATTATATGCCGTATGTAACCGTTAAAATGTTGGAGGGCCGCACTGAAGAACAAAAAAAGGCCTTATGTGAAAAAGTCACTGAAGCAGTTTCTGAAACAACAGGAGCACCAAAAGAAAGAATTACGGTGTTCATTGAAGAAATGACTAAATCTCATTATGCGGTTGGCGGTGTACGCGCCAGCGATCAATAAACTTTGTTCGGATTGCGTGTCTTTCATCCACACCGAACATTATTGATCCAATTACATATTATTGGACCCGACTTTCGTTTTTAAGTGGGAGCCGAATGGAGCAAATATGCTCCATTCTTTTTATTTCTCCAGTATTAAAAAGAACTAATTCGCGTACATTGGTTTATTTTCCTTAATAAGCTGTGCTGCATAATTGAAGGCTTCCTCTATTTCCTCAGGCAAATACTGTTGCTCCGCCTTTAGTTCCTGGATTTTCTTAATAATCTCATCCTTGGATAAATGGTCGAAATAAAAAACCGTAGAAACCAATTCAAGAAAACGTGCATTATGATTGTTCAATCCCTTCACACATGCAGACAGCTCGTCGTTTTCATTGTCTTTGCTGTATAAAGATAGAAATTCTTTGCCTGCCTCTGTTAAAGAGTAGTCATAATGAACATAGCCATTTTCCTTATCCTTTATTTCAGATAAAAGCCCTAAATTGCAAAGCTCTTCTATCTTTAACGTTAATTCCTCTGAATAGGGTCCATAAAAATGAAATTCAAATCTCTCCTGAAAAGGATATTCGAGTTTTTTTGAGATAAACACCATCTTTTGAAGCTTTTTTCTTCCCCCAATATGCCCGGCCGCATCTATGGCTGAAAGAATTCTGGCATGCTCCTTCAACACCATTCTTCACTCCTTCAATATCAATTAATCCCAATCAAGCAATTCTTTTATTTTTTCCTTTATTTCTTTATGATTCGCTTCATCTTCTAAAATATCAGCAGGAAAGTACAGTTTATGATCCGTGCGTCGTTTACCGGAAATCGCGTCTACGATATCCGATTGTCTGGAAAGCTCTTTAAGTTCTCTCGTTTTGGATAACAGATAAATCGGTACCCTTTCTCCTTCTTCTCCAGGCCGATAAAAATCATACGGTAAATCCGATGAAGAATCTAGCACCAAATAATACTCCGGATCAAGACCGGCTGCTGCGAACAATTGAGTGAGCTCCATCACTTTTTTCATTTCCGCACTGGATGACGGAAGGAATTCTACATACTGGAACAAATTCCGGTTCATGAACCTCGTGCATAAATCACTCAGTATGCTATCCTCTTCTTCTCCCCATAACTGAAAATAGTACAGCATTATACTATCGTCTAATTTCAAATAATCATATAGGGTAACAGACTGGGTAAATAAAGACGAAAAATGATGAGGTTCCTGTTTAAATTGATAATTCTTCTTATATAAATCTTTAGCGCGGTGCAGGATTTTTGTCAAAATCACTTCTGCGCTTCGAGATACTGGATGGAAATAAACCTGCCAGTACATTTGATAGCGGCTCATAATGTAATCTTCTACAGCATGCATACCGCTTTGCTTGAAAACTACCTGATCCTCCGTCGGTCTCATCACTCGGAGAATCCGCTCCATATCAAACTGGCCGTAGCTCACCCCAGTAAAATAAGCATCCCGTAACAAGTAGTCCATCCGGTCTGCATCAAGCTGACTCGAGATTAAGCTGACAACCAATTTATTGGCATGTGTTTTGGCAATGACTTCAGCTACCTCTTTCGGAAAGCTGGCATCTACCTTTTTTAAAATTGCATTAACCTCAGTATCCCCTAAAATAATCTTCCTTGTGAATTCCTCATGGTCCAAATCAAAGACTTTTTCGAAGGCATGTGAAAAAGGACCATGCCCGAGGTCATGGAGCAAAGCTGCACATAAAGAAAGAAGACGATCTTTCGGGTTCCATTCCGGCCTATTAGCAAATACCCCATCCACAATTCTTCTCACAATCTCATATACTCCAAGAGAGTGATTAAAACGGCTGTGTTCAGCCCCATGAAATGTTAAATAGGTCGTTCCAAGCTGTTTAATTCGCCTTAAACGCTGGAATTCCTTTGTATCAATTAAATCCCAAATGACCCGGTCATTCACATGCACATAGCGATGCACCGGATCCTTAAATACTTTTTCTTCGTTTAATTTTTCCAGAGAATATTCTATCATTCTATTCCCTCTTCCTAATCGGTCATGGTTTTATTATAGCTTGTTTAATCTAAAAAAACATAATCATCTTCTTCCACAATAATACACAACAAAAACCCTTTGAATAGAAATCGATTCTGTTCAAAGGGCACTTTATCTTTATTTAGTCGTAAATTTCCAGACCGGAGAACGTGATCGCCCTCCATAGCTGTCGCTCACTTCTACATACCAGAAATAATCCTGCTTGTTTTTTAGATCCTTTAGGCGGATTTGTACTTTTTCCCGATTCCTTCCGTCCTTATCTTCACCCAATAAGGTATTCGAGTACACATTTACGCCAATATAGTCTGTTGCCACCTGTTTCTGAATCGGGTTCAGCTCCAGTTGGTCAATTGTAAATTCATCGACTTCCGGCTCAAAATAATTATAATCATCCAAGTAAGGCGAGTACGTTTTGACTGATAACTGCTTTGCCTCCGGATTGAAATGGAGCATCCGCATATACCCCTCGCCGCCTTCCGGACCACTCTGATAATCGGCCAGCATTTCATACACTTTACGGAATTTCGATGGTTTTCCTTTTAGAGGAATGGTCGCTACATTACGGCTTGCCCCTGAAATATGCCCTGCAAGAACCAATTTAATATTCTCGTATTTCCGGACAATTTCTTTAAAGACCTGATTACCGTTATACGTCCGTTTTCCTTGATGGTCGAGATAATTATGGACCGCAAGCACCACATTTCTCTCTGAGTATTGGTTTAATACCTTATTAACCCAATCTAGGGTTGCAGTCGTGGTTTCTTTACCCCAGCCCAGATACAGGAAGAGGAAATCGTGCCCGCCAAAGGATGCTAAATCATAGTGATTTGTGTTATTTTCCATCCCGCCTCCGTAATGGGATGTATGCTTAAATCTTTTTTCTCCAAAGTATTTACCATAATTGCGATAATCCAGTACCAAGTTTCCCACATCATGATTTCCGGACACTACCCCATAAGGAACATGATGTTCATCCAAAATGCCCATACTCTTATCCGCGATATCCCATTGCTCCAAATCCCATCTGACATTAATAATATCCCCTGTATGAATAACATATTCCGCATTTCCAAGCTGATTTTGGATTCTAATCCAGTTTGTCATTACTGGGAAAATATGTGGGAATGATTCGGAATAATATTGGGTATCTGACATCCAGACCAAATTAAATGGACGATTCACTTCGCCAATAATCTGGTCCTGCACAAGGACCTGCAGCTTTTGATTTTTCAAATAGGCCTCTGTCTCAACCTTTGCTTTCAACGAAAAATCCTTATTTCCGTAGCCATACGCTAATGCATCCCATCTAGATTTTTGTATATTCCAGGCATATAAAGTGACCTTTCTTCCCTGTAAGGAATGCCCGATCCACTTTACTTCAACCTCTTTCATTTCCGCGGGTGTTTCATCCAGTGAAATTTCGAATCGCTGATACGGAAATCCTTTATTTGAGGCAGTCACCCAATAAGTCTTATCCGCTTTGGCTATCTGCTTTATTTGCTTGGCTAAGATACCTGTTTCACGCGGATAAGTCTGATTGGGCGGCGGTTCCTCATCTGCAATATTGGAAAATGCTTTTAATTGATTCCTCCCTTTGGAGGTAAAATCATAGCGATTGCCTGAGAAAAACTTAGCCACTATTTGATCATTAGTTGGATCTTCTACCTTCACGCTTAGCTTCGGATGAACAGATACTTTTGTATCATTATCAAGCGGTATGGCTTGATTCATAATAATAGGTGCTTCATCCACAATCTTAAAATGAATCGTTTCCTTTTTGCGATTCCCAGCTGCATCTACTGACATGAAGGTTACCTTGTGTTTCCCTTTAGACAGTCTGCCGGAGGAGGTCGTATATGGCAGAGTGATTTCCCGACCATCCAGATAGCCTTTAATGGAGGCTATTGAAGTCACCTCATCCTCGGGGTTTGCATCAATGGTGAATGTTCCCTTATAGGTTCTGCCATTCAGCGGTGTTTTTACATGGAGCTTTGGTGCTGTATTATCAAAAACAACATCTGCTTGGTGAATGGATGTGCCTTTAGATTGAATACTATGGACTCCATCCTGATAAGCCATCGTATCAATCTCTGCCTCTTCTGCTGTGAACATAGCTGCCGGGATGATAAATTCGTAGGATAGGATGAACACTCCCTGATTACCCACCTTCCATTCCTGGGCTTCCCGAGTGCTTTCTCGATTCTCATCACCATCTCCCGTGATTGAATTTACACTGATTGGGCGAATCATCGTACCATCACCCATCAGCAGCTTTATATTCTTGATAGAAAAGCGATCGACATCTTTTTCTTCAACTGTACTTCCGGGCATAAATGTTTCCTTCTTCGTGCCTGTGTGGATGGAAATCGTATTTTTACCCGGTTTGAGTTCATCAATTGGAATTGACAATTCATATGGAAGATATAACCCTGCTGTAGGTTTTAATTTGGATATTAAACGGTCTCCCATGTAAACTGCACTTTTCTTTCTTTCATCAATGCCAAGGCCTTCAAATACAATTGCAGCAGGACGGCTCAAGATCCTCTGTGTCTTCAGTTTTTGTCCATCAACCGTAAGCTTAATCTGTTCCTCAGCTGTTGCCTTTTGAACTTGTATCTTTTTTGTACCTTTTAAAATCGTATTTTTTTGGACAGAAAGCCCCGGCTTTAGGGGTTTGTACATATCTGGATTTCCTATTTTTATCGTCTTTGTCCCTTTTTCGGGGTATCTAATGACATGCTGTCCATCCGATATTTCTATATAATACTCAAAGGTTGGAACAGAACCATAAACATCGTATCGAGATATAATTGATTGATAAGAAGTCGTGGTTTTCATAAGCATATTTGCTTGTGTAAAGGCAGAATCCTGACCTCTTTTATAAAATATTTCTGCCCGCTTAATTAGATGTTCATCCTCAATTTGAATCTCGATAGAGACATCCGAGCGTTCTGGTACTTCTTTTGGCATGGTCACAGGTCTAACAATCGGCTTAGTGGTATCCGTCTGCTTATTGGCATTTAACGGCACCTGTTCATTACTCACTTGACCTGGTGTACTTTCTTTGATTTGTTTATCCTGTTTTAATTTTTTTGCTCCCATATCCTGCTTATAATGGATGAGTCCCTTATCGTAGGTTACATATGAAATAACCGCTCCTGTATCAGTTGCCAGAACGACCGTATTTTTGCTGCTATTGTGTAAGTTACCTTCCAGGCGAATCAGTTGCTTATGATCCACCGAGGCATGAAAGTTGTGTTTGAAATCCTCAAAATCAAACTCATCTTTGCTGGCAGCATTTTTAATCCAAATGATTTTCGTAGATTTTGGCTCTATAAAAGTTGATTCTTTTATATCCCATACTTGCATCGATTTATTCATAGAGAGGTATCGCAGATTGTAATCACGTAAATCGATTGGTACGTCTGTATTATTATAGATTTCGATATATTCATACGTTTTCCCCTGCGGAGAAATCTCTGTAATCAGTAAATCTGGTGGATCATTCGAAAGCGCTATGCTAATTTCGGGATTAAGCCATATACAACAAACTACAGTTAGAATCAGTACACCTATTTTTTTCATATATAATCCTCAATTCCCCATTCAAAGATTGATACCTTAGTATGGATTATTAGATAGGATTTTATGAAAAAAAGTCGCTCTTCTAAAATTTGATCTTTTAGAGGAGCGACTTTTTATTTATTTTATCTTAGCTTTTACTTTTTCAATTAATTCATCTTCTGTTGGTGCAGCTACTGGACGATTATTGACGAACGCAAATGATTTTTTGCGTCCAGGTCCACAGTAGGACTGGCATCCAATCTCAATTTTTGCATCGGGATCGAGCTTGTTTAATTTTGGTAGCAATGTCTTTAGGTTTGTAGCCTGACAGTCGTCACATACTCTAAATTCGTTCGACATGACCGCCTATCCTTTCTTGCCAAAAAATTTGACTCTTTGTTAGTTGTGAGCCTCTTGGGACTAAAGCGTATTGTATCACTCCGGCTCCCTTATTTGCAAGAATCGGCTAAATATCTATTAGGTTAATGAAAAAATCTAGTAACCTGTATAAACTTTGTTCTTTTTGTCCATGCTAGAACCATAATTTGCAAATTTATTTTAAATCTTATAGAAAAGGGAGTTGCAGATCATGAAAATCAGACAAGATGCATGGACTGAAGAAAATGATTTATTACTAGCAGAAACTGTTTTAAGACACGTCCGCGAAGGCAGTACCCAATTGAATGCATTTGACGAAGTTGGAGATAAATTGAACCGTACCGCAGCTGCTTGCGGATTTAGATGGAATGCGGTTGTAAGACATACTTATGAGAAAGCATTGCAGCTTGCCCGTAAACAGCGTAAACAACGCCAAAGATTGCTTGGAAAGGATCAGGGCGGCAAAAAGAAAATCCTGTACCAGCCACCGACTCCATCTTTACGAGACTTTGAAACAGTGACTACCGCAATGGAAGATGAATTGATGGACATGGATATTTCCACCGAACAAAAAGATACTGAAACATTTGAGCAAACAAGCCTATTTCCAGTGCTGGAAGAATACAAGACTCCGGCTTTGACGATGGACGATGTTATTGTATTCTTACAATCTTATGATACAAACAGCCTGAAACTGCAAGCATTACAATCTGAAAATGAAAGATTGCGCCTTGAAATCAGGGAACTGAAAAATACAAATAAAGAATTGCAGCACAAGCTTGATAATGTTGAAGAAAATACCGTTTCGATTCAGGAAGACTACGAAACACTCATGAATATTATGAATCGTGCCCGTAAATTAGCTTTATTGGATGAAGATGACCGACAAGCTACTAAATTTAAGATGGATCGTAATGGAAATCTAGAAAAAATCGCAGAATAAATATAAAAAGCCGGCTCTTTTCAGAGGAGCCGGCTTTCATCTGTAATATCAAACCATGCTCACTTTCATTCGAGCATGTAAGAGACTACTTTTAACAGCCCCTCCTAAAACGATGGAAAGAATTAATCGATTTCCAATTTCGCATTGCGGTCTTGCATTCTTTCTAAATAGGATTCGAACAGTGGCATTTCTGCTTCCGCCAAAGAATTCATCTCAATCTGCCCGGCATGATCCTGTAATGCCTTCATTAAGCGAAGCATTACATCATTTACAGTCAGCTCGACACCGAGCAAATCAGATAAGGAAGCCATAACTTTTGGATTCACAGTAGGGTAAACAAATTTCGTCTCAGTCCCATTTAGAGCAATTTTATAAAAATCTCTCACTAATGCAGCTCTTTGTTCAGCATCCCCATTGATATCCAAGTAGATTTGTACTGCTACACCATGACGGATTCTCCTTTGAGAGATACCGGCAAATTTTTTGCCATCAATGCTTAAATCATAGCTTCCCGGACAATAAGAGCCTACGATTTCACCCGCTTTAATCTCATTATCAAAGTCTCGAAACATGTACTTGATCAGTTCCCACATAGCGTCATATCCGCGATTAATCTCAATTTTCCGGTCTTTTTCCGGAAAAACAAGCGTCAGGTTCAAAATTCCTTCATCCAATACAACGGCCAATCCGCCTGAATTTCGGACAATACAGTCATAGCCCTTCTCATGCAGGAAATCAGCAGCTTGCTTCAGCATCGGGAGCCTTCCGTCCTGGATACCCAACACAACTGTTTTTTGATGAACCCAAGCCCGTGCGGTAACTGGTGAGTTCCCAGCTCCAACCGAAGCGCATAATGTATCGTCAATCGCAAATGATTGAATGGCACGTGTATGCATACCTGATTGACTATGGTCAATGATTCTCCAGCGATCCTGCTGTAATAAATTCATCTTACCTCTCTCCATCTATAAAAAAATAGGCGCCTAAGGGCGCCATAGGTCACTTATAAACTTATTTTACCAAAGCTTGAGAAGCTGTGATCAGTGCAAGGTTGTATACATCCTCTGCGTTACATCCTCTGGATAGGTCGTTCACAGGAGCATTTAGACCTTGCAGGATTGGTCCAACTGCTTCAAATCCGCCTAGGCGTTGTGCAATTTTATATCCAATATTACCTGCTTCAAGGCTAGGGAATACAAATACATTTGCAGAACCTTGAAGTGGAGAGTTAGGAGCTTTAGATGCAGCAACAGATGGAACAATCGCTGCGTCGAATTGAATTTCTCCGTCTACGATTAATTGTGGGTCCATCTCCGTTACAAGCTTAACAGCATCCGCCACTTTTGTTGTTTCTTCAGATACAGCAGAACCAACTGTGGAGAAGCTAAGCATTGCAACACGTGGATCTAGATCAAACATACGCGCTGTTCTAGCACTTTCAATTGCAATTTCAGCAAGATCCTGGCTGTCAGGAGCAATATTGATTGCGCAGTCTGCAAATACGTATTTTTCATCACCTTTAACCATGATGAATACGCCAGACGTCTTTTTAACGCCTGCTTTTGTTTTAATGATCTGCAATGCCGGACGTACTGTATCTGCTGTAGAATGCGCAGCACCGCTGACCAAACCATCTGCTTTATTTAGATATACAAGCATTGTTCCGAAATAGTTTTCGTCAAGCAAGATTTTACGTGCTTGTTCTTCAGTCGCTTTACCTTTACGACGTTCAACGAAAGCTGTCACAAGCTCGTCCATCATAATATATGTAGCAGGATCGTAAATTTCCATATTATCTACAGAAATATTCATATCCTTCGCTTTTTTTGTGATTTCATCAATATTTCCAACTAAGATTGGAATGATTGTTTTCTCAGCTGCCAATCTTCCTGCTGCTTCAAGAATTCTTTCATCCATTCCTTCTGGGAATACAATTCGCAATTGATTGCCAGAAACTTTTTCTTTTAAAGTTG
Source organism: Pradoshia sp. D12 (assembly GCF_008935075.1). Classification (NCBI taxonomy): domain Bacteria; kingdom Bacillati; phylum Bacillota; class Bacilli; order Caryophanales; family Bacillaceae; genus Pradoshia; species Pradoshia sp. D12. The sequence goes on from NZ_CP044545.1 coordinate 3,810,445, forward strand.
TAAATAAATTACTCATTTTTTATGTCCTCCTCAAAATGTCACTCTACCTAGAATACACCTTTATGATGAATTATTTAATAGGTTTGCCTTATTTTTTAAAATTATAGCGGTATGTCAAAATATCGACAAGTTTATCGAAGCCTTGATTCAAGAAAATATGCCATTGATTGTGATATAGTAAATGGCATGAACGAAATGTTATGTGGGAGATGATAAGTATGAGTGAAGCAGCTAAAACATTAGACGGTTGGTATTGTTTACATGACTTCCGTACAATTGACTGGTTATCATGGAAAATGTTACCTGAAGACGAACGTGCCACTGCCATCAATGAATTCCTGGGATTGGTTGAAAAATGGAATAAAACTCAGAATGAAAACCAAGGCAGTCATGCTCTTTATACAATTGTCGGACAAAAAGCAGACTTTATGATGATGCTTTTACGCCCAACAATGGAAGAATTAAATGCACTTGAATTAGAGTTTAATAAAACTAAATTAGCAGAGTTCACAATTCCGGCACATTCTTATGTATCTGTTGTTGAGCTAAGTAATTATCTGCCTTCTGATTCAGATGAAGATCCATATCAGAATCCTCATGTTCGTTCCAGACTATACCCGATCTTGCCGACATCTAAGCATGTTTGCTTCTATCCGATGGACAAGCGTCGTCAAGGCAATGATAACTGGTATATGCTTCCGATGGAGGATCGTAAAAAACTTATGTATTCTCACGGAATGATTGGCCGACAATATGCTGGCAAGGTTAAACAAATTATTTCTGGATCCGTTGGATTCGATGACTATGAGTGGGGTGTTACCCTTTTCGCAGATGATGTTCTCCAATTTAAAAAATTGGTTTATGAAATGCGTTTCGATGAAGTGAGTGCCCGTTACGGTGAATTCGGTTCCTTCTTTGTTGGAAATATCCTTACACCGGACTGTGTCAGCGAATTTTTACATGTTTAAATAGGATAAAAGGAAGTGCCTTTAAAAGCCATTATACATGGTGGATAGGGCACTTTTTTGTTGTCCAAGCACCAAGATCCCCTTTATTTCAAAATACTCTGTTCCCCTCAGATAAAGGTTGAAGCATTTCCCCAATAACCGCCTGTCTCTTCATTTGCTTCAGTATCGACTTCCCCTGTGTTGTTAACCTTTTTAAATTCCACCACACAGGAAAATTATGTGAATAGTGCGACCTGCAAAAACAAAGCAATCTCTTCTGCTCTTCTTGAAATGGATGAAGTAATATCCTTTTTTATCATAAGCCGGTCTCCCCCTGCATAATTTTCTATAGTGAGCATACCTTTTACGTATCTACAACACATCATGAAATGACCTATCGAAAAGAGGTGCTTCAAGCATGGCAGTTATAAAAGCTACTGAGGAGGATATAAAAGTTCTTGCCCGATTAATGAGAGCAGAAGCTGAGGGTGAAGGAAATTTGGGCATGTTAATGGTTGGCAATGTAGGTGTCAACAGGGTACGTGGTGAATGTTTGGATTTCGTAAATATCCGATCGATTCCTCAAATGGTTTTCCAAAACCCCGGTGGATTCGAAGCGACACAGAAAGGATACTTTTATCAACGTGCCAGAGAGAGTGAAATCAGGCTGGCAAGAAGAGTCGTCAACGGGGAACGTTTTAATCCGGCCACGAACGCTCTTTGGTTCTTCAGACCGGAAGGGGACTGCCCGGCACAATGGTTTGGACAATACAATTCTGGGCGTTACAAATCACACTGCTTCTTTGCACCGACACAATCTGATTGTCCAACTGTTTTTTAGAATACTATTGTTTATAGAGGAGGAGTCATTTTATGAAACAACCGGGTTCACAATCATACGGCGGGGGGCAAACGTATGGAGGCGGATATCAAGTCCCTTATAATCCCTATATGGCAGGACAAACAGGCATGGGGCAGCAGCAACAGTTTCAGCCACAACAACAGCAACAACAACTGCCCTTTCCGGCGCAGTCGTATACTCTAGGCGGTGGTGGATCACCGTTCCAAACTTCTCCGTCGCCTGCTCCGGGTCAATTCGTAGAACAATCCTATATCGAAAATATTCTGCGTTTAAATCGCGGTAAACTCGCTTCGGTATATATGACCTTTGAGGGAAGTAAGGATGGTAATACAAGACTATTCAAAGGAATTATTGAAGCAGCCGGCCGAGATCATCTTATCTTAAGTGATCCGCAAACAGGCATGCGCTATTTATTGCCACTGATTTACCTCGATTATGTAACTTTTGATGAAGAAATCGAATACTCCTATCCTTTTGGTTCTCCATCTCGTTAATCGAGAATGGTTAGCATACCGAGAATAAAAAATATTTGACGAACTAATCCCTATAGTACATAGAAGAACCGCTTATGTCAGACATAAGCGGTTCTTCTATGAACATATCAAACTTATGAATATTTATAAACAGCCACAATCATTAATACCCAGGAAGCAATAAATGCAACTCCGCCAAACGGCGTTATAATACCAAGCTTACCAATACTTGCTACACTGAGTACATATAAGCTTCCAGAAAAGAGAATAATTCCAACTAACATGAGCCAACCTGACCAATTTAACAATTGATGTGAGGATAATCGATCCCACAACAATCCTATTGCCAATAATCCACCTGCATGGAACATCTGATACTGAACGGCTGTTTTCCAGACCGCCAGAGACTTTTCAGAAATCTTCCCCTCCAGCCCATGAGCTCCGAATGCACCGCATGCCACGGACATCGCCGCATTAATGGCTGCAATAATAATAAATGTTTTCATCCCCATTCTCTCCTTTGCGTTTAAAAATCAAGCAGTGAATCCCCGTTTGCGTCCTCCATCTTAACTGGTTCCTCCTGAGGAAGAGAGACAGTCGGATTCGTTTGCTGAATTGGATTATATGGAACAGTTTTCTTCACAGTTTGTCCTTCCGCCTTCGTATGATCACTTATGACCAAGTCGATTAAGCTTTGAACGGCAATTAGGTATCCATTCCTTTTTTCAGCAGGCGCCATTTTAGCCTTCTGAATCAGTTCATCCATTTTGTCCAATACCTTTTCTGATGTTATTTCCACAGATTCACACCTCTTACCTTCATCTCTTCTTATTCAATTCTATCCTAACTTCGCCAAGGAATCTATTTTTCACAACCTCACAAATCAGGAATGGCCCAATCGATTTCCTTCAGCCCATTTTGTCGGAGAAGTTCATTCGTTTTAGAAAATGGCTTACTTCCAAAGAAACCTCGCCGAGCAGATAGCGGGCTCGGGTGAACCGAGGTAATGATGTGATGCTTCTTCTGATCAATTAAGTGAATTTTGGATTGTGCTGGTTTTCCCCATAATAGGAAAACAATCGGTTCTGATTTTTCATTCAATGTCTCTATTATTTTATCTGTTAATCGCTCCCATCCTCTCCCCTTATGTGAATGGGCTTCTCCCTGTCTGACAGTCAAAACGGTATTTAACAAAAGTACCCCCTGATCCGCCCAACTTTTCAAGTATCCATTGTTAGGGACTGGAATTCCTAAGTCATCATTTAGTTCCTTGAAAATATTCCGTAGCGAGGGCGGGAGAGCAACTTCAGGCTGTACAGAGAAACTTAATCCATGAGCCTGATTGGGGCCATGGTAGGGATCCTGCCCGAGCAATACCACTTTTACGGATTTAAAATCAGTATAGTTCAAAGCGTTGTAGATATCTTCAGCCTTTGGATAGACAATCTCGTTTTCATACTCCTTTTTTATAAAATTACACAGGGCTGCATAATATGGTTGTTTAAATTCATCCACTAAATACTCCAGCCAGTCATTCTGTAAAATTTGGTGACTCATCCAATCCACTCCTCTATATACTTCAGAAATTATTATATTTGTCGAACAATATTTTCCGCTTACACTCTCTTTACCCTGCTCAACTTATGTTTATAGATTTTTTAATAGGTTATATAAACACTGTAACTACATTTTAAATTAAAATCCAAAAATCGAGGAGGATGCAAGATGTATCAAGTTTTTGTAGTAGAAAATTCAGTTCAAGCTAAAGAGAAAGTTGAACAACTTGCAGCTGAGGGATTTACAAAAGAGAATGTTTATCTGTTTTCCCATAATAAAGAGTTTTCGAAGGATTTAACTGATGCTACGGATACAGGCAACATTGGTATTGGTGAGCAAGGTTTCTTTGAAAGTGTAGGAAATCTGTTCAAAAAACGTGGCGACGAATTGCGCAGCAAGCTCCAATCACTTGGATTATCTGAGTTAGAAGCACAACAATATGAAAAAGATCTTGATGACCACAAAATTGTTATTGTTACTTCGAACCAGGCAAGTGATATTGATAATACAAAAATAATGTAACCGATACAGCATAAAAAGGGCTTAAGGATGGGTTCTCCCTTCCTTAACGCCCTTTTTTTTACTGGCTTTTTTACTACTCTGATCAAGTTACAATGCATAAGAAAAAACTTTTTTGCATATATCAATCTGATGTTATTAGAATCAATCATTGTTCATTCTCGTCTCCATGATCACGAGCATCTGCTTACTATGTCTTAAATCATATAAGCGTTATTGTTATCCACTATTTTTCACTTATAGTATCATTACTATATGAGCTTTTACCTTTATAAACTCTTACTGTATACTTCCGGTTTATACCTATGATAAAATACCGCAAAATGGTAATTCAGAATTTATTGTTCACGGATTATGTATACAATTAACAGCATCAGTTTTTTTCCATACATATTGTTTTGGTATGTATTATAAAGTATAACTAAATTAAGTTTTATAATGAGGGAGGATAGGCCAATGAGTCTAAAAAAAGCATTGACTATAGCTGGATCAGACAGCAGCGGCGGAGCAGGACTTCAAGCAGATTTAAAAACATTCCAGGAGCTTGGCGTTTATGGAATGACTGCTGTTACTTCAATTGTTGCAATGGACCCTAAAAATAACTGGTCTCATAATGTATTTTCTATTGATGTTTCAACTGTGGAGGCACAACTGGATACAATCCTTTCTACAGGAATTGATGCCATGAAAACAGGGATGCTTGGGACCGTTGATATTATTGAATTGGCTGCACGAAAAATTAAAGAGTATGGCCTTGATAAAGTCGTCATAGACCCTGTAATGGTTTGCAAAGGGACAGATGAAGTGTTAATGCCTGAGAATACAGTGGCAATGAGAGAATTGCTTCTCCCTCTTGCTACGGTTGTAACACCAAATCTTTTTGAGGCTTGGCAATTATCCGGGATTGGCCCCATCACTACTATTGATGAAATGAAACAAGCTGCAAAGATTATCCATGATCAAGGGGCAAAATATGTCCTTATCAAGGGTGGCACTAAACTTGATGGGCAAGATAAAGCAATTGACCTAATTTATGATGGAACAGACTATACCATCCTTGAATCCGAAAAGTTTGCGACTACTTATACCCATGGTGCCGGTTGTACAACTGCTGCAGCCATTACTGCTGAGCTGGCTAAAGGAAAAACAGTTGAAGAAGCCTTGGCTACTGCAAAGGAATTTATCTCAGCCGCTATTGAACATAGCTGGAAGCTAAATGAATTTGTTGGACCAGTTATGCATGGTGCTTACCGTACATATAAATAATTTCTTCTTTATTACAGGCTGTCCGAAATTTAGGACAGCTTTTTTCCATCTCCATTTTTAGCAATTTTTCAGATACTTTAGTATCATAATTAATACAACACTAATTTAATAGGAAACTAATGTGTTCCTTTTTATATAGGAGGTAATCTTAATGAAGCCAATTGACCTGCTTGATTCACAAAAAGCGCTGCAATCATATGCCGGTTTACAGGTTTATTTGCATTTAGAGACAACAAACGGCGCTTATGCCACTCATAATGATGAATCATTCTTCTCAGCAGGTGCGTTTATCCGTAATGTTTCTATTTGTTTTGAAGAAGGTAAAATTATCGGAGATGGCCCTTATCGGGTAGGATTAAGAATGAAGGAAGGCTGGGTATACGCTGAAGGGATTACCCATTACGAAATCGATGAATTCGGCCGCCTTTTAATGGCTGGACTTGACCAGAGCGGAAGACTGGCTGTCGCTTTTGAAATCAGTACCGCCCCATTTGATAAATAACAAGGAGTTGGGATAAATGGATAAAGAGAAACATGTATTAGTCATATTCCCTCATCCTGATGATGAGGCATTTGGGGTTTCCGGAACAATCGCCTCTTATACAAGAGCTGGTATCCCCGTTACCTATGCATGCTTAACGCTTGGTGAAATGGGACGTAATCTTGGAAATCCTCCTTTTGCAACACGGGAGAGTCTCCCGAAGATTCGCAAGAAAGAATTAATAGACGCAGCACAAATAATGGGTATTAAGGATTTACGTATGATGGGACTGCGCGATAAAACTGTTGAATTCGAAAATGAAGAGTGGCTAGCTAATCAAATGACTAAGCTTATTGATGAGCTTGATCCTTCCCTCATTATCACTTTCTATCCGGGATTCAGTGTCCATCCGGATCATGAGGCTTGCGGAAGAGCTGTCGTACAGGCAGTCTCTGAAATCAATCCTGAAAAAAGGCCAAAGCTTTATTGTGTAGCCTTTTCCAACAACCATCAGGATGTCCTTGGAGAGCCTGATATCATAAATAATATTCAGGATGTAATCGAGACTAAACTAAAGGCAATCTCTGCCCACCGCTCTCAAACTGAGGCGATGATGGCTGGTTGGCCTGAATTACTCGCCCAAAAGAATAAAGAGCTTGAAAGCCGCCTTTGCTTTGAAAGATTTTATTCATATAAATGGCCTGAAAAAATATAAGAATTAGATTTATAAAAGCTGTCATACTAATGACGGCTTTTTTTGCGGGCATCTTTATTTCATAAAAAAAACCGCCTTCATTACTAAAGGCGGTTCAAAAAAAAGGGGGGGATACTTTGGAAAACTTCATTGTAGTACTATGATAGCCATATTCTGGACCACCTATACCTAATTTTTAAATTTATTTTTGAACGATGTACTTATAAATGATATGGGCGACACCATCCTCTTCATTTGTTAAGGTAACATCCTTGCACAGCCCTTTAATCTCATCGGATGCATTACCCATAGCAACGGACATCCCCGCTTTTTCGAACATAGATAAATCATTAAAGTTATCTCCCACAGCAATTGTTTCTTCAAGTGGGATTCGTAATTTTTCTAGCAATTTCTCCAAAGCTATTCCCTTAGAAACACCACTCTGGTTAATTTCAATATTCCCCTTACCGGATGAAGTGACAGTTATTCCTTCCATCTCTCCAAGAATAGTGCCAGTATTTTTTAGTTTATTCATATCAGAGGAAAAGACTAGTATTTTGTATATTTCGATATCCTCTTCATTAATTAGCTGGAAGTAATCGTCTGTCGCAAATAAGAATCCAAATTTAATTCTGCCTTCAGCAAATTCACGAACTTTATCTTCTTCCTGATCAGGATTGGCACTCAAGAAGATATCGACAAGTGAATCAATAGCCTTTTCGGGGTTTTTGGAAAATGTCCCCCTGTTTGTATACATTTCAAAATAAAGATCCATTTCTTCCAAAAGCTTGACTGTCTCCACTAAGCTTTCTTGCTTCATCGGATTGGAATCCACCAAACTGCCTTCCTGATTATAAACAGCTGCTCCATTTAAACTGATAATAGGACAGTGAAAGTTAATCTCATCAAGTGCAAACCTTGCTTCTTTATAAGATCGGCCCGTAGCAACAATTACTTGTCCCCCGCTATCCCTTACTGCCTCCATCGCCTTTCGGTTCTCGTCACTTACCATTTGATGCTCATTCAGTAATGTTCCATCCATATCGGTTGCTATACACTTCATACAGTCTCCCCCTTTAGAAAATGCTTACTACCTTCTCTTCTGCTGAGAGGTGCAAGCTCTGTTTTTTTTATAAAGTTCTTCACAGACTCCGGATCCGTTTTTGAATATTCTCTCAGTGCCCACCCAATCGCTTTTTGAATAAAGAATTCTTTACTATCCGCATTTTTCAATATGTAGTCATATAAGATTCTCTCATTTGTTTGACCTTTATAGGAAAGTTGAAAGAGGATTGCTGTTCTACGTAGCCACATATTATTATCTATTACCCAATCATTCATGATAGTATCTATTAAATCAGGATTTCTTAATACCAAATTGCCAACCTGCTTAGAGGCAATCATATCTACGGTATCCCACCAAGATTTTGTCGTAATTAATGTTTTTAGTAGCGGTAAATCCTTTACTTCCAGTTTGTCGATATAGTTAGCAAGGTAATCAAGCGCAGCATTTTGCCATTCTCTCTCCGGCATATTCCAAAGCTTTAAACAAAATTCATGTGAAAGCGGCATAGCAAGAATACCTGTTTCCTTAAAGAATACAGACATACATTTTCTTCTTTCCGGGGTTTTAATCCCGTAAAAAGGAAATTGATTCTTCATATATTGCGCCATTGCTACTGCTTGTTCTTCATTCTTTTCATTCTCAAATAACTGTTTTAAACGATTAATATAATCCACATTTCCACCTCACCTATTCTTCCCTTATAAGCCAGCTTCAGGGCCTAACCGCTCGAGTCATAAGTGTAGCTGCTGCAGTAGAGGAAAAGCGCTCTCCCTCCGTGCTTGTCGGAGTTGGGCAGTCGCCTCAGCTTTTTGTATAATCTAGCTTCGGCTCCTAGCTCCTCGAGGTCATAAGGATAGCCTCTACGGAGGTCAACAGGACGTTGATCACAAAGACGTTGCCACACGATGTGGCGTTCTTAGTCTTTGTTCCTTAATTCGCCTGCCTTCGAGCCTCTCCTTATGCTTGTCGGAGCTGGGCAGTCGCCTCAGCTTTTTGATTAATCTAGCTTCGGCTCCTAGCTCCTCGAGGTCATAAGGATAGCCTCTACGGGGTAGAACACCCCTTCGAGCCTCTCCTTATGCTTGTCGGAGCTGGGCAGTCGCCTCAGCTTTTTGTATAATCCAGCTTCAGGGCCTAGCCGCTCGAGTCATAAGTGTAGCTGCTGCAGTAGAGGAAAAGCGCTCTCCCTCCGCACCTCCTCTTATGCTAGTCGCGGCTGGGCAAGGCCCTTCAGCTTTTTGTATAAATGAGCCTGTATTGGATAAACATACAATTAATTAATTGAGTGTTACCTCTTTTTTATTAAGTCTAAGAATATTAAACTAGGGAAGTGGCTTCATGGAAGCTATTGCCAGAACTCATAATAACCTGGCTATGTATATACATATATTCTACGCATACATAATGACTGTTTTCAAATATAGTGATGAAAGAATTAGGAGTGACTACTATGACTAAACAAACTCAATCTCCTTTATCATTTTGGGGAGGTCTGGGCTTTACGGCCTTATTGGCGCTGCTTGGATTTGTCCTTGCTGAATTGCCCTTTTTCGAATACATAGGACCATTAGCATGCAGTATTTTGCTCGCCATCCTGTATCGTAATATTCGCAGCTATCCAACAAATTTACGGACGGGCGTTCATTTTTCAGCAAGAATTCTCTTACGTGCTGCCATTATTTTATATGGGTTGAAATTAGATATGCAGATTATTTTTAGTGAAGGTCTTGGCCTTTTGGGTAAAGCTCTGATTTGTATCGTATTCTCTGTAGCCCTCATGGTATTGCTTGGCAAATGGCTGAAAATTCATCCAATGATTTCTTTCCTGCTTGGTGCAGGGACAGGAATATGCGGCGCAGCGGCTATAGCAGCGGTTTCACCTATAGTGGATTCAAAAGAAGAGGACACGGCGATGAGCGTCGGGATGATTGCATTGATTGGTACTATTTTTTCAGTCGCCTATACGATGCTTATTCCGATTCTCCCCCTAACACCTACTGAATATGGAATTTGGTCCGGACTTAGCTTACATGAATTGGCTCATGTAGCTTTAGCGTCTGAGCCTGCTGGGGAAGCTTCTGTTACAATGGCTTTATTAGCTAAATTATGTCGTGTTTTCTTATTGATTCCTTTCTGTTTTGTATTAGTGTTCTGGATGAAACGTAAACAAGGCGCTGGCAGCCAATCCTCCATTCCATTTCCATGGTTTCTTCTAGGATTTCTGGCCTTAAGTATTTTTAGAACTTATCTTGCTGGATCCTGGTTTCCTGAATACCTATATGATTACATTGCCATGCTGACCACTTTTCTACTTTCGATGGCTATGGCTGGGCTAGGCTTAACGATTGATTTAAAAGAGCTTAAGAAACGAGCCAGCCTTCCCTTGCTTACAATGGTTATTACATCCGTTCTTTTATCAATTCTGACATATTTTTGGGCATGAGCCATTTGAGGCTTATGCCTCTTTTTTATGTTTTCCTTAAACTATTCTTTTTTGTCGTACAAGCCTGTATACATGCATATGATAATTTGAGCAATTAAAATGGAGGTATAAATTGTATGTATGGATTATTGGGATATGTCTATCTAGGAATTTCCTTATCGGCTCCTATCGGACCAATTAATGCTGCACAAATGGAAATTGGTTTAAGGCATGGATTCTTAAATGCCTGGGTATTCGGTCTGGGCGCTATACTAGCCGATATCTGCTATATGCTTGTTGTTTATACCGGGTTGGCTCAATATATGCAAGTTCCTCTAATCCAAACCTTTCTCTGGTTATTCGGGGCTTTCGTGCTTACTTATTCCGGAGTAGAGAGTCTGGTTGCTGTTTATCATAAAAAAAACCAAAGCAATATACGGAACAAGGATATCACTCGTTCCTTTCGCTCTGGCTTTTTTATGTCGTTATTGAATCCATTATCCATTCTTTTTTGGTTGGGCATCTATGGCTCTGTACTCGCCAAAACCGTGAGTCACTTATCTCCTCAGCAAATCATCATTAACAGCTTGGCCATCCTTTTGGGGATATTAATTTGGGACTACTCGATGGCGATGATGGCATCCATATTTAGGCGCTATTTAACCAATAAACTCTTAGCGGGAATTTCAATCATATCCGGAATTTCCTTAGTTGGCTTTGGGATCTATTTTGGAGTTATGGGGGTTCAATCCCTAATTTAATCGTTAGTTATGGATTCTTCGCCTTGTTAAAGGCCGTTTTCGTTTTCGAATAATAGCCATAATAATTGTAATCAGGCTTACAAAAGAAACAAAAGCTAGACTTACGAAAAAGCCCATTCTCGTGTCCTTTTCAATGACCGTCCCAACAATAGCCAGCAAAATAAGCCCAAGCCCTATAGTTCGTTTTATTTTATCCTTTGTTTTTAGGTCAGCAAGCTTGGAATACGTCAACAGGATTAATATCCAATTGTAAAGGATGAGTAAACTCGCACCAGTCGTAAAGTATTCATAGACCTTATCCGGCATCACTCTCGACAGAACGATAGAGATTAGCAAACCAGTCACTGTTACAGCAAAAGCAGGCAGAGGGATTGCGAACTTCCCTTTTTTCCCCAATATTTTCGGGGCATCTCGATCCTCAGCTAAGGTCGTCAGCATATTTGCAACAGAAAAAAGTGAAGCCGACATTGTTGAAAAACCGGCAATTATCAAAGCTCCATTAAAAAGATGCATAATGAACCTAAATGGATAATAACTCAAGACCGTTAAAAACGGGCTTTCTTTTAGATTAACCTTATCCCATGGCAACAGCATTACGACTAAGCCTAGGGATATGATGTAAATGACGGTTAATGCTAGAATCATGACTCTCCCTGCTTTTGGAGCATCCTCTTTTTTCTCTAATCGCATAGACATAATACCCAGAACTTCAATACCTCCAAAGGCAAAAAAAGCAAAAACGAGAGATGACCAAGTTTTCTTCCAATCTGTAGGAAAAACCTCCTTAACCGTTGAAGGAAAATCAAGTGTTCCTTTTCCATCAATCACACCACACAAGCCAAGGATCACGATAATGACAAACATTAAAATTGCGGATACTTTAACGATTGCACTGACATTCTCCATCGGTTCAAACAGCTTTGCCCCAATAATAATAACAATCAGTCCAAGTGCTCCGTAGATGGCTGCAAATATCCATAAAGGAAATTCAGGAAACCAAAACCTAGAAAATAGAGACAGGGCTGTTAATTGGCTTCCCATTATAAGCATTTCTGAAAACCAGTAAACCCACCCATTTAAGAACCCAAAAGAACGTCCAAACGCCTTACGGGAGTATGTACGAAAAGACCCTTTTTGAGGATCTTTTTCCGTCATCTTTGCTAAAGCTTCATATACGATATATGTCGTACAAGCGGCAAGTATAAACGCAATTAATATTGATGGGCCGGCAAGCCTGATTCCTAATCCGGAACCTAAGAAAAAGCCGGTTCCAATTGTACAGCCTATCCCTATAAGGGAAAGCTGCCACCATTGCAGTTTTTTCTTTTCTTGATTTTTTGTCGCTGCTGCTTTTTTCATATCCTATCCGCCCTTTGATTTATATCAGACTGTATCCTCAATTAATCTGCTCCATCCAGGCGAAACTTATGCTTTATTTGCTTGCCAATATAAAAAGGGTACAATCCGAAAAGGATTGTACCCGATGGTTTTAAATTTAATTAGATACGCTCTACATTAGCAGCTTGTGGTCCGCGATTTCCATCAACGATTTCGAATTCAACTTCTTGACCTTCTTCAAGAGTTTTGAATCCTTCACCTTGAATAGCAGAGAAGTGTACGAATACATCGTCACCATCTTCACGCTCGATAAAACCAAAACCTTTTTCTGCATTAAACCATTTTACTTTTCCGACCATTTTTTTGGCCCCCTAACTTTTAGTGAAAATTTTAAAAGTAGAAAACCAGAAAAACCTTTTCTGTCTAAGCATGTACTTAAAGACTGTAAAAATTTTTTTGATCTTCAAACCTTTTTGCTGTTTTATTGTAACATACAGCTTACTAATTAACAAACAATTTAAACAAATCAAACTAATCCAAAATGTGATGGTTATTCCAATATAGGGTAAAAATATAATTTGTATCTTCTTTATCAATACAAAATGAAACTTTTGAACTGTCTTCTTCGTAAAGGCTCGTTAATTCATCTGGTACCACTTAATCTTCATCAGTCTCCTGATTTTTAACAAAAACGCCTATCCTCTAAAATTAGGATAGGCATTTTTGTTTTTGAAAAATTAACTTAATTCTCTAGTCAAATTTCATTCCTTTTAATAAATCAGCAAATGGATTGTTGATAGGCTCCGTTTCCTTTTCTTGCTGTTTCAGGTACTTTTGTACAGTTCGTTTATCCACTTTTCCGCCAGACTCTTTTTTACGTCTCTCTTCAAAAGCAGATAATTTTTCACGGTATCCACATTTACAGGTAAATATTTGTCCCTGACCTTCGCCACGGAGTTCCATTTTCTTTTTGCATTGAGGGCATCGTGCATTAGTGACACGTGACACGTTCTTTCTATGACCACATTCGCGATCTTGGCAGACAAGCATTTTGCCTTTCTTTCCGTTTACTTCTAACATTGGTTTCCCGCATTCTGGGCAGGATTTTGTGGAGATATTGTCGTGCTTATACTTTTTATTGCTGGCTTTAATTTCTGCCACAATTTCTTTTGTATGCTCTTTCATCTCATTAATGAACACAGCCTTTTTCATTTTCCCTTTAGCGATTAGCTCAAGTTTTTGTTCCCACTCTGCTGTTGTAGTTGGCGACTTCAATTCTTCCGGTACTAAATTAAGTAACTGGCGTCCTTTAGAAGTAATATATATATCTTTTCCACCACGTTTTTCGATTAAGAATGAATTGAATAATTTATCTATAATATCTGCACGGGTTGCAACTGTACCAAGCCCGCCAGTTATCTTTATCGTATCTACAAGCTTTTTATCTTTTGTTTCCATGTACTTCGTAGGGTTTTCCATCGCTGACAGTAAAGTAGCCTCTGTAAAACGCGCAGGTGGCTTAGTTTGACCTGAAGTTTGCGATATTATCGTAATTGCTAATTTGTCACCCTTATTGATTTTCGGAAGTAACTGTTCCTTCACCTCATCGCCAGATTCCTCTTCCTCAAAACGATTGTTATAGACTTCCTTCCAGCCTGGCTGAATCACTGTTTTACCACGGGCGATAAAGGACTCTGGGCCAATCTTCGCATGGACTGTTAATTGCTCGAATTCATGGGCCGGAAATAGAACAGCGAGAAACCGCTTCACGACCAAATCATAAATTTTACGTTCCTTATCATTAAAGGCAGCATAATTAACGAAGCCTTCCGTTGGAATGATGGCATGGTGGTCGCTGACTTTACTGTCGTCAACAAAGGCCTTCGTCGCCTTAATAGGCCTATTTATAATCTTAGTTACTAACTTACGATACTCATTACCGCCGATTGCCTTTAAGCGCTCTGGAATGGTGCTGACAATATCAGATGATATATAGCGTGAATCAGTACGTGGATATGTTAGTACTTTATGTTGTTCATATAGTTTCTGCATAATATTCAGTGTTTCTTTAGCTGAATAGCCAAAGATCTTATTAGCATCACGTTGAAGTTCTGTTAAATCATATAAGGCAGGTGAAAAGTTTTTCTTTGCTTTGCGTTCAATAGAAACTACATTCGCATCTTTATATCCAAGCGATTTAACAATTGCATCTATTTTTTCTTTATTAAAGCTGCGGCTATTACCATTCACATCTTGCCATGTTAATTTAAGCCCATCAGCTTGCGCTTCAATACCATAATAAGTTTGCGGTTTAAAGTTTTTGATTTCATCTTCACGTGCCGCTACCATAGCAACTGTTGGTGTTTGGACGCGACCACAATTTAATTGTGCATTAAATTTAGTTGTTAATGCACGACTTGCATTTAAACCGATATACCAGTCTGCTTCTGAGCGTGCTACTGCGGAAGCATATAAATTTTCATACGATTTACCAGGTTTTAAGTTATTAAATCCGTCTTTTATCGCTTTATCTGTTACAGAAGATATCCATAGGCGCTTGATTGGCTTATTGACTTTTGCTTTATCAATAATCCAACGTGCAACTAATTCTCCTTCCCTTCCCGCATCAGTAGCCACAATTATTTCATTCACATCACTGCGAATTAATTGTGCTTTTACAGCATTAAACTGTTTTCCAGTTTGTTTAATGACAACTAATTTCATACGTTCTGGAAGCATAGGAAGATCTTCTAGATTCCATGTTTTATATTTATTATCATAAGCTTCAGGATCAGCTAAAGTAACTAAATGCCCTAATGCCCAAGTAACTATATATTTGTTTCCTTCGAAAAATCCATTGCCCTTCTTTGTACATTTCAGTACATTCGCAATATCACGGGCAACGGAAGGTTTTTCAGCAATGACTACACTTTTTGCCATATTTCTAAACTCCTTTACTAACTATGTACTGTCAATATACCATAGTTTCAATGTTTGAATTGAATAGACATCCTATCGCTTTTTTTCCAAATTAAAACTGCCCCATAAAAGTTAGATTTAGTCTAACCTTTAGTGGGCAGTTCAACTATCTTTCATTTAGACTTCAATAATTTCTTCAAATCATCACGGACTGTACGGTCGGTAAGTTTTACGTTTGAGCGATAAGCTGCCCGGCAGATGATATGGCCTGCTACCGGAGCAGTCAGGAATACAAAGAATATTCCGAGAAGCAGCCGTATACTAACATATCCTTCACCAATTAAAAAAAACAGAAATGCTCCCAGAAGGATGAATAGTACTCCAAGTGTTGTACTTTTTGAAGCTGCATGTGATCGTGTATAAACATCCGGAAGCCTAATCAGCCCAACACCACTTAGAAGCGTTAAGATTGTCCCCGTAAGAATACAGACAGCAGCAATCCACTCACTTATCATTTCCACGTTCAATGACCACACCCCTTTCTATGAATCTCGCAAACGCGATAGTCCCGATAAAAGAAAGGATCCCTAACAACAATATGATGTCCAAGAAGGCATGGGATTTGAACAGTACAGAAAAAATAGCCACACCTGAAATTAAGTGGATTCCAATTGAATCCAGTGCCATAACCCTGTCTGGCATGGATGGACCTTTATAGAGGCGATAGATGGAAATGAGAATGGATAACGTTAAAATGAATAGCGCTACAGTCATGGCTTTTTCAAACATTATCGTGTAACCTCCTTAATCGCCTTTTCAAAGCTCATTTTTGCCTGAATAATCGCTTGTTTAGATTCTTTGTAGTCCATGGCATGAATATAGAATGTTTTGTTGTCCGGCGAAATCTCCAATACCACGGAGCCTGGTGTCAGCGATAATAGCAAAGCCAACATTGGTATTTCCCAATCTCCATTCAGATCTGTCTTTAAGGCAAAAACCGCCGGCTGAACATCTATTTTTTTACGTGTGACCTGCCTCAGAACAAGCACCGTAGAAGAAACGAGCTCTTTAAGAAATACAAATAGCAACTTTAATATAGAGAGAAATGTCCCCATGTAGAAGGATTTATTGAAAAAGCGACGCACAAAAAACAAAATAACGATTCCCACTAGATATCCGGCAAAGAACGAAGGGAAACTCCATTTATCCTGCAAGAGCATCCATAAGAAACCAATGAATATATTAAGCAAGACTTGAACGGGCACAACGACCACCCCTTTTTGTTTATAGACTAGCTACTATTCTCCTAAAACCGCATCGATATATAAATCAGGGTTCATCAAGCCTTCGGCAGCCAACTGGATATAAGATGAGATTATTTCTCCACCCAATCCCAGAAAAATTGTTGCAGCCGTCAAAAGCGTAATTGGTATAATAACCCCTCTTGTTGTCCCTTTCTCCATTTCTTCACTTAGGTTTGTCTCACCCCAGAATGCATTCATGAAGATTTTCATAACAGAATATAGCACTAACAAGCTTGATAGTAATCCAATTGCCCCCAGCCAATAATCTCCGGCTTCAAAGGTACCTTTTGTAATCAGCATCTTCCCGAGGAAACCACTGAAAGGTGGGATACCTGCCAACGCCAAGGCTGCGACAAAGAACATCCAGCCAAGAAACGGATGAGTCCGGATCAAGCCGCTGATTTCCTTTAATTTAGCAGTGCCAGTTAGGTAAATAACTGTACCGCCGATTAGAAAAATCAGTGCTTTCACATTGATGTCATGCACAAGATAAAAAATGGAACCTGTGATGCTGCCTGTGGTGAAAGCAGCAAGTCCGGCCATAATCAAACCGACAGAAATGATAACATTGTAGGTCAAAATTCCTTCTATATCCCATCTCGAGACCGCACCGATTGCTCCGAGTAACATTGTCGCTGCCCCTAGGATTCCGATCAACAAGTGGGTGATTTCCGGTTGATGATAGAAAATCAATGTAAACATACGGAAAATAGCATAAATTCCAACCTTGGTGAGCAAAGCCGCAAAGATTGCTGCCACCGCTGTAGGTGGAACACTATATGATCCTGGTAACCAATGAAATAGCAAGAGACCGGCCTTCAGGCTGAAAACCATGAGCAGTAAAATCGCAACGGTCGTCAGCAGCCCATTTTGTCCCGCTTCCGCAACACGGACAGACAGATGCGCCATATTCAACGTACCTGTTACAGCATATAGGTAGGCAACGGACACAAGGAAAAAGAAGGATGACATGACATTAATCAATATATATTTGATTGATTCCCTGAGCTGTTTTTTCTCCCCGCCAAGTGTAATCAATGCATAGGAGGAAATCAGCATCAGTTCGAAAAAGACAAATAGATTGAAGATATCTCCGGTCAAAAAAGATCCGTTCACACCGCTGATCATAAACAGGAACAATGGATAGAAGAAATTTTTCTCTCTTATCTTTCCAATTGTGTAAAAGGCGTAAAGCAAACAACAGAAAGACACAAATGCCGTTATAATCAACAGAATGACCGCAAACATATCGGCGACAAGGCTAATTCCATAAGGGGCCGCCCATCCCCCTGCCTGCAGAACCTGTATTCCCTCCACCTTTACTTTCATAGCCATTAGCACTGAAACCATTCCCGTGGCTAGAATTGCCAGAAGAGCAATTGATCTTTGCGCATATAAGTTTTTTCTGAATATGACCATGATAAGTCCCGCGATAAGCGGAATAATGACCGGCAGAATGATTATATTATTCATCTTCATTTCCCCTTAATTCATTCAAATCGTCAGTTCCCAAGACTCGGTAACTACGATAGGCAACCACCAGAAAAAGACCTGTAACTGCAAAGTTAATAACAATCGCTGTCAGGATGAGCGCCTGTGGCAGCCCGTCTGTAAAGGAAGTGCTTTTCAATCCTAACAATGGCGGACCCCCGGTCTTTAATCCCCCCATTGTTAAGATTAAAAGATTGACAGCGTGGCCGATCACCGAAGTCCCAAGAATGATTCTCAGCAGGCTTTTGGATAGGACCATATATGTTCCAATTGTGAAAAAAACACCTACAAGTATAGACATAACTGTTTCCATAATTATCGATCCTCACTTATGCTCAGGATGATTGTCACAGCTGAACCAATGACAGCTAACGCTACACCAGTGTCAAATATAAGAGCGGTAGCTAGTTCCGTTTTACCTAAAATCGGAAAATCTACATAACCATACGTTTGGGAAAGAAAGGGAACACCGAACAGAAATGAACCGACACCCGTAAGAATTGCAATCAGTACACCGATCGCTGCCACTGTTTTAAAATCCACAGGAATAATCTTATTGACCGCTTCCGTCCCAAGCGTCAAATACATGAGTACAAGTGCACTGGCAATTCCCAACCCTCCGATAAATCCTCCTCCAGGGTTGTGATGCCCCGAGAAGAACAAATCAATGGAAAAGGTGAGGATAATCAATACTGCAACTTTTGTTACGGCCGTCAATAAAATATCATTAGGCTTCATTTTTTATCCCTCCCTGTAACATTGACCTTGATTAATGTAAAGACAGCCAATCCCGCAATACACAGGACCGCCACTTCGACCATCGTATCAAGTCCCCTGAAGTCAACCAAGGTCGCGTTCACTATATTTTTAGCTCCGGCAAGCGTATAGGAATCTTCGAAATACCCAGAAATCGTTTCAAACAAACGGGTTCCATTGGCGGAAAGGGCCAATAGTGTTACCGTCAACCCCACTCCAACTGAAATCAACATATTGGTGAATTTGAAACGAACTTTACTTACTTCTTTTCGAAACTCTGGCAAATGATAGAAGCACAGCAGGAATAAAGCGACTGTCACTGTTTCCACAACCAATTGCGTCAGCGCCAGATCCGGTGCCTGAAAAATAACGAAAAGAATAGACACTAGATATCCAAGGGCACCAACAGCAATAATCGATGTCAGTCGATACTGGGAAAACAGTGCGATTAAAGCGGTCACCACCATACCAATGACCATCACAGCTTCATAAATGCTCACCGGTGAATCCTTAGACATATCGAAAGCAAAACCGTTGAACAGCCACAGAGAACCACCAACAATGAAAATAAAAAACGCAAAAATATAAACTAGATAATCACGTGTATATCCAGTCATGTACTTCTTCGTTGCATAAGCAGATATCGATTCCATAAGCAGCAAAGACTCATTGTATATATTGTTAAACGTCAGGCTTTGCGGATACCAGCTGAATACCCTGATCCACTTAGGCAGCAGCTTGTATAGCAATAGGCCAACTAATACGACACCGATTGTCATCAATAATTCTGTATTAAAACCATGCCAAGCACTAATCTCCTTACCCAACCCTCCTGCTGCCTCATAATCCGGCAAGATTGATATAAGGGCAGGATCTAAAATGTATTTTGCCAAAATGTTGGGGAAGAAGAATATCAGGACTACAAACATCGCCAATATAGCAGGCGGAATCAGCATACCGACGGGCGGTTCATGAGCAGCCTTTGACAGCATCTCAGGTTTATGTTCTCCAGTGAACGTCTTAAAGACCATAATCATACAGTAGACGAACGTTAGGATACTTGCTATCCAAGCAACAACAGGGAATATCATGCCGAACTTTTCCATCCCGAAAATATCCATCCCTGAAGCATTCACCACGCCGGTAAAAAACATTTCTTTACTCAAAAAGCCATTGAATGGCGGTAATCCTGCCATAGAGAAACTTCCAATCATAGTGATCGTGAAAGAAATCGGCATGAGGCTCATTAACCCACCCAGCCTTTGCAGATTCCGGGTTCCTGTCTCATGGTCAATGATTCCGACAACCATGAACAGACTTCCCTTAAAGGTTGAATGGTTAACCAAATGGAATACAGCCGCCATAATAGCGATTGCATATACTTTCGATTCATCGCCATAGCCAAAATAAATGGCAGCAGACCCCAATCCTAGTAGACTCATGATCAAACCGAGCTGACTAATTGTCGAATAAGCGAGCAAGGCCTTTAGATCTTTCTGACGAACTGCATTCCAGGATCCGTATAATAAAGTTACAATTCCGACCAAGGATACCGTCCAGAACCAAACTGCATCACCGCCAAACAAAGGGGTTAACCTAGCCACCAAATAGATGCCGGCTTTGACCATTGTAGCCGAATGGAGGTAAGCACTGATTGGTGTCGGTGCCTCCATCGCATCAGGTAGCCAAAGACTAAACGGAAACTGAGCTGATTTAGTGAAAGCTCCCAGTAAAATTAAAATCATCGCAGGTAAAAAGAGGACATTCTCCGGCAATAATTTAGCTTGGAAGATCATTTCACGGATGCTATATGTATCGGTAATGATGGAAAGGAGCAACAACCCGGCCAACATAGATAATCCACCGAAAATGGTGATTAGCATCGACTTCCGTGCTCCTTCTCTCGATTTTTTCCGTTGGTACCAATAAGCAATCAACAAGAAAGATGAAATACTGGTCAGTTCCCAGAACACGTAAAGGACGACAACATTATCCGAGAAAACGACTCCAAGCATGGCCCCCATAAACAACATCAGATATACATAAAAGTTATGCAGCTCCTCCCGAGCCCTGGACATATAGAAAATCGAGTACAAAATGACAAGCGATCCGACACCTGTGATTAACATACCGAATAAGAGGGACAATCCGTCGACATAAGCTGTGAAATTAATCCCGAATGATGGCAGCCATTTAAATTCACTGGTCAATGTATTCCCAGTCGTTGTAATTGGGATATACTGTAATAAGGAGATAAAGATGATGACCGGCAAAAAAAGAACAAACCAGCCTATATGTAATTTTTTATTGAACATACTATAGAGGAAAGGTATCAGAACCGCAAAGAAAAACGGTAATAAAATCATTAAATTAATCATGTCCTCGCGCTCCCTTCATCATAGAATACTGTACGCACACACAAAAGTGACGATATATCCAACGGACCCTTTTTATATTAGAAATATTTACTCTATTTTGTGTAATAATAATTGACTGAAAATCTGGCATGGGCTATATTCGTAATAGTCCAATGAACTACCATCTATTTAGAGGTGAACTTTTAATGAAAAAATGCAAAAGCCGAATGGACGAAAGCATCCTTGTGTGTGTCTATTACGGCCCCAATGGTGATCGCTTGATCCAGCGTGGCAGTAAAATCGCCAACATGTTGGATTGTCCCCTATATATCTTGACAGTGGACCCAAGTCCTTTTGATGAACTAGACGCTGAGAAATCCGAAAGTATTGAGAGATGGCGTCAGCTCGCCGAGGAATTGGAAGCAGAGGAATTCATTTTGAAAGATAATGAGAAACGACCGTTTGCAAAAGTAATAGCGGATGTCGCACGTGAAAAACAAATTTCACAGATCATCCTTGGTCAAACAGCACAAAGCCGTTGGGAACAGATTGCTAAAGGTTCGATTATAAATACTTTGTTGCGAGATATTCCATTTGTTGACATTCATATAATATCCGTCGCCCGGGCATTGAGAGATGATCCAGACGGCCTTTACGAAAAAGGCGTACGTGCCTATCTCGAAAAAGAAGACAATCATTATCGGCTGAGCTTTGAACATACAAAGAAAAGTGAATTTGAGGGTATCTTCTTTAAAGAAATCGGTACTGATTTCAATACTGGTATCTTTAAATTTATGAAAAACCAAAAAACACTGCAAGTAACCGTGACTGATAACTATGTCAAAGAAACTTTATGATGTGACACCTCCACAAAAAAATGTGGGGGTTTTTTCTTTTCTAAGGAAACTGGAGTCTGTTATACCTATAGATTCACATCAACTTTGACAGGAAGTTTTTCATTTTTGTCGATTCCCAAATACCGTAATGTTTCACCAGGACTATGATGATGATAAATGTTCATCAGGATTGAAATAGCAATCCCTTTTCGATAGGCATGATAACCGAATGTCTTCCGTAACGTATGGGTTCCGATTTTTCCCGGTATCCCCACTTCCTTAGCCGCACAATTAATAATCCTGTATGCCTGTTGCCTTGAGATAGGCTGCTGATTTTTTTTGGATTTGAATAAATAATCATCCGTAGAGAAATCAAAGGTTTCTAAATAATGTTTCGCAGCTTCTCTCACATTTTGATTGAGGTAAAAAGCCCTCTCTTCCGAAGTCTTTGCATCTTTTATATAAAGGAACTCCTTGAACTTCCCGCCTTCCCAGATATCACCCACCCGTAAAGAGAGCAGTTCACTGACACGGAGACCAGTATTAATTCCAAAAACAAATAATAGTAGATCACGCAAGGATTGCTTTTTAAGAATCCTTTTTATTGCGGTAATCTTGCGGATATCCTTTATGGGATCAACGTATTCCAAGGAAATACCCCCTAACTATAATGTTACTTAATTATGATATTATCAAAAATTAAGTAACATTACAAATATAGTGACTTGTTTGATTTTTTAATCTAAAACGCTTTATAAAGAGGCTTTATTAAAGTAAGGCAGCTCCATTTACTCCCTTTTCGCGGTTCTGGCAGTGGCCTGCAGGAGCACTCCCTGGATTTCATTAGCAATGTTATGTAGTAATATCCATCTTTTAGAATACAGGCTAACGAGGAAGTATTTAATTGCTACTTAGGAATAAAAAGAGTAAAAAAAGCGCCCCAAAATTGGGACGCACTTAAATTGCTTAGTTTTGATATTCCTTTATTAATTCATCCAGCGATAGGTAAGATGTATTGCTGTATAGGAGATCCGCTTTAGCCAGTTGTTCTTTAGAGCCTATTCCGACCGCAAACATGCCAGCACTCTTAATGGCTTCAACTCCTGCTTCTGCGTCCTCAATCCCAATGCATTCATCAGCAGGGACACCAAGCTTTTCAGCGGCTTTTAAGAAAATTTCCGGATCCGGTTTACCCCTCTTAATTGTACGCGCATCAACCATATAATCAAACTGGTCACTGAGCTGTAAGGAGTTCATCACAGCCGGCGCGTTTTTGCTAACAGAAGCAAGACCCAGCTTATAGCCGGCAGCTTTTATATCAAGCAATAGCTGTTTAATGCCAGGTAAACTATCATTTGGTGTAATTTGCTTGATTAGCTCCATATAATGCTCATTTTTCTGCGCAGCCAGTTTTTCTTTTTCTTCAACCGTATAGGAAGATTGCTTATTCCCAATTTCCAGAATGATTTCAAGGGATTCCATTCGAGAAATTCCCTTTAATCTTTCATTATCCGCTCTGGTAAACTCAATTCCCAATTCACTGGCAAGCTGTTTCCAGGCAAGATAATGATATTCTGCTGTATCCGTAATAACACCATCCAAATCAAAGATAAACGCTTTTAATTCCTTACTCACGCGACCGTGTCCTCCTTCATTAGCGGTATTTTTACAACACCATCAGCAGGCAACTCAAATTCACTGTCGTAAACCTTGAGTTTCATTACCGGGCCAGTTTGTGAAATACTCACTTCGTTTTTATTCACTTCAATAGTTAAATGATGATCTCTATAATTGATATTAAAGCTATAACGGTCCCATGCTGCCGGAATAAATGGTGCAAACGACAGCTCCTCATTAAATGTTTTCATGCCAGCAAAACCTTGTACAATCCCTAACCAGGAGCCTGTCATACTTGTAATATGAAGGCCATCCTCCGTGTCATTGTTATAGTTATCCAGATCCAGCCTTGCTGTTCTGGTATACATCTCATATGCTTTATCTTCCAGTCCAAGTTCAGCAGCAAGTATCGCATGAATGCATGGAGACAGAGAGGATTCATGTACGGTCATTGGCTCATAGAATTCAAAGTTTCGGCGTTTTTCCTCACGTGTATATTCATTATTCAGGAAATAAATCCCTTGCAGGACATCCGCCTGCTTGATAAAGCAGCTGCGCAGAATTTTATCCCAGGACCATTTTTGATTTAGCGGGCGGTCTTCTGGCTTTAATTGCGAAGCAGGCATTAAATCCTTATCCATAAATGTATCATGCTGAATAAACACTTGATTCTCCTCATCAAATGGATAGTACATTTTATCAATGATATCCTGCCATTTATTTAATTCATCGTCTGTCATATATAAATCTGAAAATCTCGCTTCATGCCCGTTCTCTTTTAAATATCCAATAACTTCAAGGGTGTAACGTAAAGTCCAGGCTGCCATTGTATTCGTATACCAGTTATTATTGACGTTATTTTCGTATTCATTTGGACCGGTTACTCCATGAATCATATATTGATCTTTCATTTTATTATAATGGACG
Source organism: Pradoshia sp. D12 (assembly GCF_008935075.1). NCBI lineage: Bacteria > Bacillati > Bacillota > Bacilli > Caryophanales > Bacillaceae > Pradoshia > Pradoshia sp. D12. The sequence continues at coordinate 3,835,038 of NZ_CP044545.1, forward strand.
CGGTCTGCCCAAAAGCGCGAAATCCCGACCAGCACATCTATGCCATATTCGTTAAGGTAACTCTTATCTCCTGTATAATTCACATAATTATAAATAGCATAGGCAATAGCTGCATTACGGTGGATTTCTTCAAAGGTAATTTCCCACTCATTATGGCACTCCACTCCTGTGAAAGTGACCATTGGATATAATGCTCCTTTTAATCCTTGTCTCTCAGCATTGAGATAGGCTCCTTCGAGCTGGTTATGACGATAGATTAAGAGATTGCGAGCCACTTCAGGCTGAGCTGCTGCCAAATATAATGGAATCGCATATGCTTCAGTATCCCAATACGTTGCACCACCATATTTCTCGCCTGTGAATCCCTTAGGTCCGATGTTTAATCGGGCATCTTCTCCATAATAGGTTGAAAACAGCTGAAATAAATTAAAACGGATTCCCTGTTGTGCTTCAATATCTCCATCAATTTGGACGTCTGCTAACTCCCAGCGCTCTGCCCATCGATCGCAATGTGCCTTTAAGCAAGCTTCATAGCCTTGTTGCATAGCTGTATTAACAATTTCCAGACCCTTTTCACTTAAAAATTCTGAAGCATGATCACGGTCTGTTGTAATGCCCACATATTTAGTTAACGTAACAGTCTTACCTTCTTCAGTTGGAATTTCAATTTTATTATCTACATATTCTTCGTGTTGGAACGGTTTGATATCGGCCGTGTTGCCATTGATTTCAAGACCCATCGTCGCAGAGACTGTAAATCTGTCTGTTCCGAAAGGGTTTTCATTTGTTTGCATAACCAAATTACCCATGAGCTCAGATGAGCTGGAGGAAATATAATTCCAGAAGTCTTCTTCATAGTTGGAATCTTCATTGCGAACTTCACCATCTAAATAAGGAATAAAGGTAATCACACTATCATGGTTAATTGGTGTAACCGCATACTTGATCACCGCTAGTTGCTTCTCTGCAATTGATAAATAGCGTACTACCTCAACAGCTGTTTCTTTACCAGCTTGTGAGACCGTAAAGCTTCTCGTAAGAACACCATTTTTCATATCGAGTTCACGGCGGTAATTACTCATTTCCACTTTATTAAGGTCAATTTCCTCCTCACCAATAAAAACACGAATTCCGATAAAATTAATGGTATTGATCACTTTACCAAAGTAATCGGGATAACCGTTTTTCCACCATCCAACCCTGGTTTTATCCGGAAACCAAACGCCTGCCACATATGTCCCTCTATGACTATCACCTGTATAGGTTTCTTCAAAATTACCTCTTAACCCCATATGCCCGTTTCCAAGACTTGTCATACTTTCAGCAAGTCTAAAATCCTCTTTATGTAACTCTTCTTCAATAATTTTCCACGGATCTATTGAGAACAGTCTTTTCATATAATACCCCTTTCCATCTTCCCTCAATTATTTATTTAATAGAATATATATAGGCTTCTACTGTTTGTGCAATCGGTTGCATAAAAGTACATTCTCATTATAACCGATTCATTAACTTATGAAAGCATAAAATTAAAAATTCTAAAATTTATCTAAAATTTATTACATCTACGTGAATTTGAATAGTAGGATAAAAAGCCTTTTTTAATGCCCTACTATCCTTTCTTCTATAATTACTCAAAAATAAAAATACCTCTAAAGAATTCTATTCCTTAGAGGTTATTCATGCTTTATTATTCGTTAGATTCAGTCCCAGGACTGTTTTCATGCGGCGGCTTACCAGGGTGGGTACCTCCAAAAGGATGTGGAGGAATATATCCGTTTGCCTGTATTCTTTCAAATCTTTTATCCATATGATTCTTTAACATATCAGCATTCTGCTTAGACATCACACCGAATTCAACATACTTTTCAACAATAGCCTTTTCCTTTTCCATCACTTCTTTATGCATCGCAGCAAGCTCTGCTTTCTGTTGTTCCGTTAAAGTTGGCCTTGTTTGCTTTGTTTGATTATCGCCATTTTCTGCCGCATGTACGACGGTATTGGATATACCAATTGAGGTAAAGCTCAAAACACATGCCATTATCAACAAGAGAGACATTTTTTTCATTAGTATTTTCACTCCTTCTTTATTTTCTGCCCCTAGTTTTTACCAACTTTAATTATTTATGCATGCTGTTTTCCTATAATAAAAAAGGCTGAACTCTAATTAGAGCCAGCCCATTTCATTCTTTATTTTTTATACCTTTTAGGATTCGGTTTCTTCTTTATAGACTTTGAATTTTGATTATATACAGGTCTCTGATCTACAATTTTACCTTTAAACAGTTCCTTTTTCTGAACTTCAATATGCAGTTCCCGAGCGTATTTCTTTAATTCACGTTCTTCACGAGCCGTTACAATTGAAATAACCGTTCCACTTTCTCCCTGGCGTCCAGTCCTACCTGAACGATGCACATATTGAGCAATCGTTTCAGGGAAATCCACATGGATTACAAATGGCAGCCCTTTAATGTCCAAGCCCCTTGCTGCCACATCTGTAGCAAGTAATATAGTTGACTCCTGCCTACGAAACTCACGTATAGCCGCTTCTCTTTCTATTTTCTTGGAATCGCCATGAATAACTCCTAAATCTACTCCCTTGAAACGAAGCTTTGAAGCCATCACATCCAAATTTCCGATGTCCTTTCCAAAAACCAATGCACGCATTTCAGGCATTTTAACTAATTTTTCAAGAATATTTATTTTATCACGCGCCTCAGTGACAAAATAAATATGATCCACCTTTGATTGAACGGTATCTTCCTTTTTAACCCGTACTTTAACAGGGTCATTCATCCATTGCTCGGCTTCTTCCTCTAACCCAGCCGGCAAAGTAGCTGAAAACAAAACTATCTGACGGTCTCTCATAGTACTTTTAATAATTGTCCCAATAGTTGGCAAATGCTCAGGGATCATTAGTTGGTCCCCTTCATCCAGCACAATTGTTTTCACTTCATGCATCTTTAGCTTTTTCTGCTTAATCAGTTCTTCTAGTCTGCCTGGTGTTCCGATGACAACATGCGGATGCTTTTTCAGCTTTTCCAATTGACGCTTCGGATTAGCACCGCCGATAAACGAAGCAGCCGTAATACCTGTTTCTTTTGACCATGCTTGTACAACTTCAAAAATTTGCATAACAAGCTCTCTTGAAGGGGCAAGAATAACAGCCTGTACTTTTTGTTCGTCTGCTTTTATTTTATTTAAGATTGGCAGGACATAAGCAAGTGTCTTTCCTGTTCCTGTCGGCGATTCTGCCAAAACATCTTTTCCTTCATATATAGGACCAAAGGTCTCCTTCTGAACTGTAGTTGCTTCTTTGAATCCGGATAATTCCCATTGTTTTTTTAATCCATTTATTAACTCATTGACGATTGAATCATTTGTATTCATTAATTTCTCCTAACTAAACACATACTTGTATGATTCTTATTATACATATGCCAAACGATGATTATCAATAAAGGAGAGGTTCCTCCCATAATAAAGAGGTCTCTCCGTGTAAAGCCATTTTTTATTTAATGGAATATATACCTACACACCAGGCTCCACTGGTGCCGGTGGTGTAGTCATTACCGTGCCTGCAAGGTGTCTATTTTGGCCGGTAGCCCGATTGTTTAGGAATTGTCAACTTTATTCCAACTGCCGTTAAAGATGTTGCCACATAAACAATAAGTAAAATGAATTATTATAGTCCGGATGACTTGTTCCGGGCTATATTTTTAAGCATTATGATGTATTGGCAGGAGGAAATACAGTTATACTACATATAAACAATAAAATTACTATATTAGAAGAACGCACAAATAGTGAAATGTAATTATTTTTAGGCTTCTTGCGACATGTGATTATTTCCATTAGAATGAAACTACTAGTTTATGCGAAAGAGGTTGAAGATGGTGGAGCACAATACGTCAAATTTTATTCGTAACATCGTTATTGATGATATAAAATCAGGTAAAACAGATCAAATTATTACTCGTTTCCCTCCTGAACCAAATGGTTATTTGCATATTGGACATGCAAAATCTATCGTTTTAAATTTTGAACTTGCTGATGAATTTAAAGGAAAAACAAATCTACGTTTTGATGATACAAATCCGTTGAAAGAAGATACGGAGTATGTAGAATCTATTAAAGAAGATGTCAAATGGCTTGGATTTGATTGGGACAACCTCTTCTTTGCCTCTGATTACTTTGAAGAAATGTATAATCGCGCAATTCTTTTAATTGAAAAGGGATTGGCCTATGTGGACGATTTAAGCGCAGACGAAATCCGCGAATATCGTGGTTCTTTAACTGAACCAGGTAAAGAGAGTCCCTACCGTAACCGCTCTGTAGAAGAAAATTTAGAGCTATTTAAGCGTATGCGTAATGGAGAATTCGGCAATGGAGAAAAGGTACTTCGTGCCAAAATTGATATGAGTTCACCAAACATTAATTTGCGCGACCCGGTTATTTACCGAATCGCTCATGCAACTCACCATAATACTGGTGATAAATGGTGTATCTATCCTATGTATGCTTTCGCCCATCCAATTGAGGATGCTATTGAGGGCGTCACTCACTCCATTTGTACGTTGGAGTTTGAAGACCAGCGTCCGCTTTACGACTGGGTTATTAAAGAATGTGAGATGGAAAGCACACCAAGACAGTATGAGTTTGGCCGTTTAAATTTAACAAATACCGTTATGAGTAAACGTAAGCTAAAACAATTGGTTGAGGAAGGCCTTGTAGATGGCTGGGACGACCCAAGAATGCCTACTATTTCCGGTCTGCGAAGAAGAGGCTATACTCCAGAAGCAATTCGTAATTTCTGCCGAGAAATTGGTGTCGCTAAAACAAGCGGAATTGTGGATGAGAAAATGCTCGAGCACTTCGTAAGAGAAGATTTGAAATTGAAAGCACCAAGAACGATGGGAGTCTTAAAACCATTAAAAGTGGTTATCACCAACTATCCGGAAGGACAAGTTGAAATGCTTGATGCAGAAATCAATCCAGAAAATCCTGAGATGGGAACTCGCCAAATTCCATTCTCAAGAGAAATCTATATTGAGCAAGAGGACTTCATGGAGAATCCTCCAAAAAAATATTTCCGACTATTCCCTGGAAATGAAGTGCGTCTGAAGCATGCTTACTTCATCAAATGTGAAGAAGTTATTAAAGATGAGGAAGGCAATGTGATAGAGCTTCGTTGTACCTATGACCCTGAAACAAAGAGTGGATCTGGTTTCACTGGACGTAAAGTAAAGGGAACTATTCACTGGGTTGAAGCTACACAAGCTGTTCCAGCTGAATTCCGCTTATATGAGCCGCTTATTCTTGACGAAGAAGCAGAGGAAGACGGAAGCTTTCTTGATCATGTAAACCCGAACTCTTTAATTATAGAAAACGGCTTTGTTGAACCAAATATGAAGGATGTTCAACCAAATGAGAAATTCCAATTCTTCCGTCATGGATACTTTAATGTTGATCCTAAGGATACAACAGCTGAACATTTAATCTTCAACTTAATTGTATCTCTTAAGAGTTCCTTTAAAATTTAAATCTTTAAACACTGAAGGACCGTGGTAATACACGGTCCTTTGTCATGATTTGAAATGGAAATCGGTTTTTATTCATAATTACTTGATTTTAAATACTCCCTCGGTGACAGCCCAAACTCCTTTTTAAAGGCCCTTACAAAGGTTGAATAATCATTAAAACCTGCACTTTGGGAAATATGTGTCATCGATTCTCCCTTCGAGAGCATCGATTTTGCTAGATATAATCTCTTCTGCAGGATATACTGATGCAGTGTGTACCCTGTATATGACTTGAATTTTCTCATTAAATGATACTTACTCAAAAAACATTTTGATGCTAATACCTGTATAGAAAGATCCTCATTTAAATGTTGATTAATATACGATAAGACTTCTGTTATATTTTTATCAAAAAGGATATCCTGTGAATGCGCTACTGCTTCATCATGGATAAAAATACGATTAATAATAATCAGCAATTGCATTAACAGTGCCGATTTTAAAATATCATCTCCAAAAGCAGCTTCCCGTTCAGTCTCTATTAATTCCTGAACGATGCTTTTGATTTTTTCAAGTGGCTTATCTGTAATCCGTATTAGATTAATTTCACGACGGGCAGCCAAATCAAAACACATCAATAAATTGCTATTTTCTCTGCTATGTTTGGAAACCATAGCTGGGTCGAACCAAATGATAAAACGCTCATATTCTTCCGTTGGATCAATAATAGGCTTATGGATTTGTCCATGCCCTATGATGAGCAAATCCCACGGCTTCAGTTTATAAGCCTTTCCTTCTATCATATAAGTGACGTTTCCTTTAATAAAGATGATGATTTTATTAAAATCATGATAATGATATTCGAATTCATTCACTATTTGGTCTTTAATGTGAAAGACTTTTATTTCCTGATTTAGGATTCCCCTTCTCTCTGATTGCCATCTATTGAATTCATGCATGATATTCCTCCTGTTTAAGAGCACTTTTTACCATGTTTTAAGCAATATTTTCATAGAATGTGGTAAAATAGTCAAGTATGCTTATAGTACTAATTATTGAGAGGCAGTGAAAATAGTGAAACAAATCTTTTTAAATTATAAAGGTTCCATCATCTTACTGCTGGCAATCGCGATTGGTGGGGTAGCCGGTTATCTGATCGGTCCCGATATAGCAGTTATTAAGCCATTCGGGGATTTATTTCTGAACTTATTATTCATGATTATCGTTCCGCTTGTATTTTTCAGTATCACTTCCGCTATTGCAAATATGAGTGAAATGAAGCGTCTCGGAAAAATCATGGGCAGTATTGTCATCGTGTTCTTCACAACCGCTCTTATTGCGGCGGTACTCGGCTTTATCGGTACAACTTTTATGAATCCAATTGGGGATTCCGATGTATCATCCATTAAAGAATTAATGTCAAACACTGAAGTGGTTGAAACAGAAGAAATTTCTTTCCTGGGCCAGTTAGTTAACACTTTTACAGTAAGTGATTTCTCAGAGCTCTTATCCAAAAATCATATATTACAATTAATCGTATTTTCCGTATTAGTTGGATTGGCTACAGCTATGGCTGGGGAAAAAGGTCGGCCTGTTGCACAATTGATGAGCTCAGCAACTGAAGTATTAATGAAGGTTGTCAAAATTATCATGTACTATGCCCCTATCGGATTAGGCTGTTATTTTGCCACAATTATTGGAGAGCTTGGGCCGCAAATTCTTGAAGGATATGCCCGTTCATTTGCTCTGTATATGATTTTAAGTATCATCTACTTCTTTGGTTTCTTTACTTTATATGCTTATATAGCAGCAGGCAAAAATGGTATCAATGTATTTTGGAAGAATGCCCTTCCTCCATCCGTAACTGCTATAGCAACATGCTCAAGTGCTGCTTGTATACCTATCAACCTGGAAGCTACTAAAAGAATCGGAGTTCCAGACGATATTGCTGAGACTGTCATCCCTCTTGGTGCCAATACACATAAAGATGGATCTGTCTTTGGAGGAGTTTTGAAGATTGTCTTTCTATTCAGCCTCTTCGGCAAAGACATGACAAGTGTATCAAGCATTTTAAGTATTCTTGCTGTTTCCTTCCTTGTCGGAGCTGTCATGGGAGCTATACCTGGCGGCGGTATGATAGGAGAAATGCTCATTCTTTCTGTATTTGGTTTCTCACCAGAGGTGCTGCCAATTATCGCTGTAATCAGCACAATTATTGATATTCCTGCAACCTTATTGAACTCAACTGGAAACACAGTATGTGCAATGCTCGTAGCTCGTCTGGTTGAGGGTAAAAACTGGCTGCAAAACTCACTTAGTAAAACAGCTAAAGCATAGAACATATTATTCGTTTTTTTCCCTATAAGGATCAATTCAGACTGCAGATAAAATTCCGTTTGGAATTTTGTCTGCAGTTTTTTGTATAATAAGGCTACTATCTGCTGCTTTCTGATTGATAAGCAATGTCATATACGACTTTTAAGGAATATGGTTCTGTAGGTCACTGTTGGTTACTAAAAAGGAAAAGAATCGTTGAAATTTCGTGAGACTACTACAGGAGAAGCCAGCACAGCAAGGACAAGCGAGGAATAAAACAAGGAAATATGACCGGTTGCCTGTAGAAAAAATGGGCTGGGGCCATAAGTAACATTGTTTTTATGAAGCTTTAAATATAGATTTCATACAGCCTATAACATTTACTTTTAATACTATACATATATAAAAGCAAAAAAATGACGAAAAAGAGGTTTGAACTATAAACATTAGGGAATATATGCCGATAATAGATATAGATAGGTATCCGCTTGGGGTAGGAGGAATTAGATGCTTACAATCATCTTGACTGGAATTATTGTTACCATTTTCTTTGGCATCCTGTTAAAATATTTTTTCACGAAACGTAAACAACATAATATTTTCTATAAGGAAATTTTTTCAACTGTTTATTCACCTATTATCATTAAGGCCCAGCATATAAAAAAAACATATGGTTTCTTTGAAAATCAACCCTATGTAATAAGGGAACATCGTATAAAGCAATCAAATAAAGTGACAGATTCCATTTGCCTAGCCGATGAAATAATGAAACAGTTAGAGGGAAATGAACAGTATATGTCAAAGAAGATGCTGGAACTATATTTTGGTATACATAGTAAAAATAAAGAATATCACGAATTGGAAACCTCAAATTTGAACGCAAGCCACAAGGATTTTTTACTGGCTAAACTTGAATATGAAATCAATACCCAAAAGTTAATTTTGATGAACGCCTTTTTTAAAGAGATGGAGCAAACTGCTGAGAACGCGGATCTTCTTTACCCAGAGCTAAAGGATATGTTACAATTCTATTCCCATTTTACAAACCATATTTTGCTGAATGAATTAATCTTGGCTCTTCCAACATCCACATCTAAAAAAGGTGTTTCCATACATAACTAAAATGTGAGGCTGCTGATGAATCTTGCAGCCTCACAATAATGGTTAGTATTATCATTCGTAAGTTATTAGTTTATCGAATATATCCAGAGTTGTCCCTGGATAAACACCTCTTCTTGGTATCTCCAACATATTATCACCTGGAGAAGCCATGCCATCTTTTATAGTGAAGGCCATATCAGTATCCAGTTCTTTCAGGATTTCTAAAGTGGATTTGTTATATTCCCCATATGGGTAAGCAAATGCACTAGAATCGCCGATGGTTTCATAGCCAGACTGAATGTCAGCCTTTACATCTTCATATTCCTTTGAAATCAAATATGATACCCCATTGTCATCGAGTTTATGGAATTCATCGGCGTGCCCGTGATAACTAAAAACATCTAAGCTTTTATTAATATCTTTAACGCTTAAAAATTGCGCGTCAGCAGGATCATAATCACGAGGATTTCGGTCTATTCCTCCTGTGATCAGGAAGATTGATGCGTTGAAATTATGTTTCTTTAAGACAGGATACGCATTAATATAATTATCCTTAAAGCCATCATCAAAAGTAATCAGGACACTTTTAGTTGGTATCGCAATGTCTTCTTTCATATAGGCCTGGAATTCGGGCAATGTCAGCGTTTTGAATCCCTTATCTTTCAAATATTGCATTTGCGCTTCGAAATCATATAAAGTGACGATTGTACCATGAAGATTTCCATCTTCATCATAGTGATTTTTAACAAGATCCTTATTATCGATGACTCTGTGGTACATCAAGACAGTAATTTTTTCTGCCTTATCGTTTTCTTTAACTTTAAAATCCCTTACATTAACGGTGTTTTCAATATCTAATGGTCTATCCACCCTTAAACTGAATTTAGCATGGGCAATTGTATCGAAATTATTTGTAAAATAGCCGGCTAATAATGTGAAGTGCCCTATAAAAACAATTAGGAATATAAGATTTACATTTTTCTTCAAAACTGAAACAATCCTCCTCAGCCCGCACTCTTTTTATGTTCATTCAGATCAATTACTTTTCCGTTATCCTGTATATCTTCATCATAGGTTTGATGTTGGCCGCCTACCCGCTTCACCTTATTCCAACTGTTCTTGTTTATAAAATAACCGACAGTACCAAAAGTATTGAATAAAACGCCTAAAAAACGGTATGTGACAATTTCGAATGGAACAAAGAATACAATCCGTATTTTGTCAATCCTTGAGAATGCATATCCAAATCGATTGGTAATAATCATGGCCACTAAACTTTGGAAAACCCCGAGGCTGAAAGAAAAAGCAAATAACATAAGCGCTAATATAGCCCCCTCACCCATAATTAGCATTACGAAAGGAATAATTAAGGTCGGGAATGCTGTTAATGTTCCAAGCATTAATGCATCCACAATCAAAAACAGTGAGATGCCTGGACCGAATTTTGTAAGCAGCGAAGGTCCGTATGTAATGATGCAGTCGATAAATGCTTTTTGCCAACGAATCCGTTGTTTGAATAAGTCTCTGAATGTCTCGGGACCTTCTGTGAAACATACAGCTTCAGGTATGAAAAGGATTTTTTTATAAGGATAATTTGTCTTAATCAGACGTTGTATCCTCATCGTAATGTCCATGTCTTCTCCAACAGTAATGCGATATCCTCCCACTTCAAATAATGCGTCTCGCTTAAAGACACCAAACGCTCCTGAAATAATGGCTAAAGCTTTGAATTTTGTCTGTGTAATTTTATAAAGATAAAAATTAACTAAGTATTGCAAGAATTGAAATCGTAGTAGGTGGGATATATTAAATTTCGGCTTTGGATTTGTATAATCGCCATAGAAAGCTTGTCCAATATGAACCATTCCGCCTGCTGCAATAACACTATTATCCTTAAATGCAGAATTAATGATCTGCAATGATTTTACATCCAGTCCGCTGTCAGCATCCAAGGTAATGATTGTTTCATATCCAGCAAACTCAATTCCAGCATTTAAAGAATCAGCTTTACCGCCATTTTCTTTATCAATGATAAAGATGGACGGATATAATGTAGACTGGTAAATTCCTTTGATAGGTTTATGAGAAATCTGTGCGGCTTTCTCCTTTTCAACCCTCTTTAAGTCCAGCATGGAAATAAGCAATTCCATAGTATGATCCGTCGAACCATCATTAATGATAAATGCCTCATATTTTTTGTAATCGACATGCAGGATTGCCTGAATACAATTCTTGATAACCGTTTCCTCATTGTAAGCAGGTATAAGGATGGATATACCATCTTCCGGTTCACGCACTATTCTACTCCGTTCCCTATTTACACTAAAAAGAGGGACAATGATATAGAGAATTTGGAATGCAAAAAAGATAACATACAAAATAAGTGTAAAAATTAGTCCAATTGTTAAATCCATTTAAATCCTCCTTATCAATAGATATGTATGATAAAAGCTCATCTAAAACTATTATCTTAAAAATAAAAGTACCTATTGAAAGTAAAAAGCCTTGTCTTCTAAAGGCTTGTTACACATAGGTACTCATTTTAGATGAGATGCCATAACCCTTATAGCTAATTTGAGCTATTCCTGTTTCTATAACTGTGTAAGATTATCTTTTTAGTGAATTTCATCTAAATAGGACATTGTTTCTTACTCGAGGGGAAAAAGCAGGTGTGTAGTTCGAATTACATAATTATAAAAATATAGTAATTTTCTGACAAGCTTAGGTTCCATGATAATGATTCTTGTTACCTAAAGTCAATGTGCGAAAAGACATAATATACTACCATTCGACATCACTTTTTTTTAAAAATAGGTCAAATCTGCTAAAAAGACAGGATAAAAGAATCAATTATAGTGTAGGTATTTTTTCAATCCATAGTAATATAGCTCTATATGCTTAGTTCTAAAGTATTGTTTTTATATTAATTTAAAATATTTTTTAATTTAAAAATTAAATATGTGGTTTTCACTGCTAAACTGACTAATAAAATGATATCGGCTCTACTTAAAGGGACGTCCATATTACACGATCAATAAAGTGTTTAACTGCATGTTTTTACAAAATTCAAAGCAAGCACCAAGCCTTACAGTGGAGGAGCTTAATGATAATCTGCTTAAAGAAAACGGGTTGCTAGTACTAACGTTAAGCTTTGGTATATTGCGACAATACGTAGTAAAAAAGATACTTAAACATAGAACAGAAAAAGATCCATATGCAATCCATTTTTGAGTAGATACATTCATTTTGTAGTTATTTCATTTAATGACTTTCATATTGCCGAACGACAAAATTGATTGAACGTATGTCAATTCGGTATTTAAACAATCCCTTGTACGCAAAATTAAGCTGGGGTGATTATGTAGATTTATTTTCATGAAATTTCCGAGGAAATGTTAAATAGATTACCACTCTTAGTAGAGATCAACTTTGAAGAAGAAGTTAATACTTTATAACCTTAGATTGATAAAATTTCTGTAAACCCCTCGGTGTTCAAGAATGAATCTAATGATTGTATCATCAACCTAACAAGTAAGAATAAAACCCCTTAATAAATATTAACTAAAGGGCTTTTCCTTGCGGATGAATAGATTTTGATTCATTCTACGGCCGCACTGTATTGCTATTTTTGCGCACGTACAATTCGGTAACTCATCGCGTCACGATATTGAAGCAAAAACCTTTCATGCTGTTCCAGTAGATCAAATAAAGCATCCGGCACATCCTCTGATGGCTGAAATTCTGTCAGAGGCTCATGATCATCATAAAAGGAGGGCAATGTTCTAATTTGTACGTCCGCAAACCCTGCCTTATTCATTGCGTCTTTCCATCTATCCTCGTTCCACATCTGTTGAAATCCATAAAACTGTCCAATCTGTTTTTGTTCTATTTCTGAAAGAGTTCCTTGCATGGTCAGTTCTATGGCATACAAAACACCACCAGGCTTTAACACTCTTAGCATTTCTCTAAGAACAGGCTCTATTTCAACAAAGGATAGAACGGATTCAGCCAGAACATAATGAGTGGATTGATTCTTCATTGGAATAGCTTCCAACGAGGATTCTACTGTCTGTATAGGTAATTGCAATTGCAAAAACCTGTTCTTCGCTTTCTGAATCATGATCGGATGGGCATCGAGCGCTATAATGTTCGCTTGATACGTATTATACAAATAAGCACTGGTTTGTCCCGTACCACAGCCCGCATCAAGAATGACGGTGTCTTGAGTAATAGGCTCATCCTTCAGCATGATTTCTGTTGCCCTTAGTCCTCCCGGATGAGCTCCTCCAATTCCAAGCTTAGATAATAAATCCATATACGTAAATGTGGTCATCATCCACCTCTGTCAGTGTTTTACACATTGTATGCCTCTTCTTTTTTTTGGTTCTTGGCTTAGCGTCGGATTTTTATTGGAATTTTGGGTAAACAAACAGTCAAGTTGTCCATCTATCAATACAATACAAAGAAGACATTATTCGAAAGGGGCATCAGGTAAATGAACTATTACAATCTATGCAATAAACATATTGGTCGAAATGTGCGCATAACTGACCGTCATAATCGTGTTCATGCCGGGACAATCACAAGAGTCACTAGAAGCCATGTATGGATTAAGCCACATGGCGGTCAGAATGGCTATGGCTATTGGGGCTGGGGCGGAGGAGGCTGGGGCTATCCAGTTGGACTTGGCCTTATTACCGGCTTTGCTCTCGGAGCTTTATTTTTCTAAAAAGAAGGCCTCGTATATTCATTACGAGGCCATTTTTGTTATCTTGCTAACTGGATAAACACTACTTTTAAGTAATTACCCTCTGGGTATTCATTGATTATTCTAAAATCATCAGGCAATGAAAATTCTTCAACAATTTTATATTTCTGATGCATTTCCTTACATGCACTATCGATAAAAGATTTGAATTTATCCATTCCAAACAGACTGCAATTTGTTGAAGCAACAATCAGACCACCTTTTTCCGTGATTGCGATTGATTCCTTCAGCAGATTTGTATAATCCTTTGCTGCGCTGAAGGTGAATTTCTTCGACTTGGCAAAGCTTGGCGGGTCGAGAATAACCATATCAAACTTTAACTCTTTTCTGCGTGCATATTTAAAATACTTAAATACATCCTCTACGATGATATCCTGTGCTTCATAATCAATGCTATTTACACTGAACTGTTCGATCGTTTTAGCCCGGCTTCTATTGGCAAGATCCACACTGGTCGTCTTTTTCGCTCCACCTAATGACGCAAACACAGAAAAGGCTCCCGTATAAGAAAACATATTTACAACGGTCTTTCCTTTAGCATAGTGGTCCCGGATTGTTTTACGTACATCACGCTGATCTAAGAAAACACCTACCATAGCACCATCATTTAGATTGACTGCAAAGTTTACGCCATTTTCCTTTACGATGATTGGAAACTCACCTTCTTGCCCTACAACAAAATCATCATCTTCAATGTATTTTCCTTTTGTATCGAAACGTTTTTTTTCATAGATTCCTTTAAAATCTGTTAATCTGCGTAAAGACTCTAAAACATATTCTTTAAATGAGTAGATCCCTTGGCTATACCATTGAATGACAAAATATCCATCATAAAAATCAATAATGAGACCGCCAATTCCGTCACCCTCACTATTGAACACACGAAAAGCTGTTGTATCTTCTTGTTGGAAATAGTGCGCTCGCTTATCTAGAGCCTTTTGAATTTTCTCATCAAAGAACGCTTGGTTAATAGATTCATTTTCCTGTCTTGTTAATACCCAGCCATATCCTTTATTCTGCTTTCCAAAATATCCTTTGGCAATAAAGCGACCTGAATCATCAACAAGCTTAAGAATTTGACCTTCCTCCTGCAATTTTTGAGGAGACACAATAGCCTCCTTTAAAATAAGCGGAAATCCATTTCTTAATTTTTTGCTATCTCTTGGTTTTACTTCACAAATTATTTCCTTATAACTTGAACTCATCTATATTTCACATACTCTCTTTTAATCTTTTCTACTTACAGTATATCGAAAACTGCCTTCCTCTCAAAACTAATACTAAGTAAAATGAAGGATTTTCCGCTATCTCCATCAAATACTTTATGTTACATTCACAGGAAGGAGGGAATTACATGAAGGTTAAATTACTTACTCTTCTCATTTTAGTAATGAGTATTATCTATATCTTTTTCATTCCAGCTGAGCCGTTTGGAATCAAATTGCTATTCAAGCTTATTCCAATGTGGTTAATTATCTACTTTGCCTATCTTCAAAAACCTGCTGAAGGACACAAAAATAAAGGACTCATCCTTACCGGCCTGTTTTTTTGTATGCTCGGCGACGGGCTGCTTCACTGGTTTATAGTTGGGCTAAGCTTCTTTCTGATCGGACATATCATTTATATTGCAGGCTTTCTAAAGAAATGGAATTCCTCTAAAATTCGCCTTTTATCCATTATCCCGCTCCTTGCATTTGACCTAATCATCGGCAATAAACTTATAAATGCTCTTCAAGAGGCGGGAAATGATGGGTTGATTATTCCTGTTGTCATTTATATTGGCGCTATTTCTTTTATGGCATGGGCAGCCTTCATGACCGGGAATATGTATGCGATAATCGGCAGCTTGCTCTTCGTTATTTCTGACACTATCTTATCATGGAATATGTTTATATCTGATGTTCCATACTCGCATTTTTTAATCATGTCAACTTATTATGCTGCTCAATACACAATAGCCTCCAGTATTAGCAAGACATCTGATCAGACCACTCCTTTGCATATAAAGCCTTTAAGAGGATAATTTTCAAACCTATCAAAAAAGCAGATTCTCACTCGAATCTGCTTTTTTCTAACCTATATGATTAAAGAACCAACCCTACAATGATACCGGATAATACGCTTACAAGCGTAGCTCCAAAGAGTAATTTTAAGCCAAAACGCGCTACCACATTCCCTTGCTTTTCATGTAGACCCTTCACTGCACCAGATATAATTCCGATTGAGGAGAAGTTTGCAAAGGATACAAGGAACACAGAGATGATTCCCAGTGTACGTTCACTAAACGTATCTGCTATTTCTGTAAGGCTGATCATCGCAACAAACTCATTAGTCACTAGTTTAGTAGCCATGATTCCACCTGCGGATACTGCTTCAGACCAAGGTACACCCATTATGAAGGCAAACGGTGCAAAGATATATCCAAGTATTTGTTGGAAGGATACACCAATAGTCATATCAAACAAGGCATCTATACACGCCATTAATGCCACGAAACCAATTAGCATGGCACCTACGGTAACTGCGACTTTAAAGCCATCCATGATATATTCGCCGATCATCTCGAAAAAGGTTTGTTTTTCGCCCTCTTCTGCTACAACGAGGATATCTTCTTTGTCATCGACTTCATAAGGATTGATCAGTGAAGCAATAATAAATCCACCAAATAGATTGACCACTAAAGCGGTTACGACATATTTAGGATCGATCATTGTCATATATGCTCCGACAATCGACATTGAAACTGTAGACATAGCCGATGCACATAAAGTATATAAACGGTGAGGCGGTAACTGCCCCAATTGTTTTTTCACCGTTATGAATACCTCTGATTGTCCGACCATAGCTGAGGCAACTGCATTGTATGATTCAAGTTTACCCATTCCGTTCACTTTACTTAACAGAAGGCCAATTCCCTTCATAATAAAAGGAAGTATTTTAAAGTGCTGTAATATTCCGATTAACACGGATATAAAAACAATTGGCAATAGAACTGTGAGGAAAAATGGTGCTTCTCCTTCATTTGCCATTCCGCCAAACACAAATGATATCCCTGCTTCTGCAAATTCCAGTAAATATCCAAATACAGTGGCAATCCCCTGGATTAAAACAAAGCCGAATTTAGTATTTAATAATAAAGCTGCTAATGCAATCTGAATAACAACCATTAACCCAATATATTTATACTTGATTTGTTTCCTGTTTGAACTCACTAACAAAGCCAACCCTACCACTGCAAGTAACCCGATGATTGAAATTAAATATTTCATAATTCCTCCACTAAGATGTTTAGATTGTTTTACGTACACCTTAACTAAAAACCCATTCTACTTTACAGAATCCGGCTCCAATATTACCTGTTTAGAGATTGGAGCCGAAAACTGCTCTTGGTTAATGACTTAAATTATCCTGTTCAACTATTGCTCGGCGGGACCCCACCGAGGCATTAGTTTCACTTTATTTCCCCATGTCCGTCGATTTAAAAAATCCTGGCAGTAATTCTGCAATTGAAGTTTCCAACAGATCACCCTTCAAGTTGGATAGATAGACTTTTGTATTGTTATCACTAAACTCAGCTATTACTTGTCGGCAAGCTCCACATGGTGAAACCGGACCTTCCGTATCAGCAACAATAGCAATTGCCTCTACTTTTGGTTCACCTTCTGAAACAGCTTTAAATATGGCTGTGCGTTCAGCGCAATTTGTCAGGCCGTATGATGCATTTTCGATATTACATCCACGGAAAACATGTCCACTTGTAGTTAAGACAGCTGCTCCCACCTTAAATTTAGAATAAGGTGTATATGCCTGTTTACGTGCTTCGATTGCTTCTTGAATTAAACTGTTTTTATCCATTAGGGAACCTCCCACATACTTCTTCAATTAATTAATAGTCTGAGTTTGCTGTTTCGCCTTTTGCAATAGAGACTCCAGAGCTTGCACCAATACGTGTAGCACCAGCTTCTGTCATCGCTTTAGCATCCTCAAGACTTCTAACGCCGCCGGAAGCTTTAACACCGATTTCTGCTCCAACTGTTTTTCTCATTAGAGCGATGTCTTCCACTGTTGCGCCGCCTGTAGAGAATCCAGTTGATGTTTTAACAAAGTCTGTACCAGCAGAAACAGCCAACTGACATGCTTTCTCAATTTCTTCTTTTGTTAATAGGCATGTTTCGATGATAACTTTTACTAATGCTTTACCTTTTGCTGCATCAACTACTGCTTTAATATCAGCCTCAACCTCATCATAACGGCCATCCTTCATAGCACCGATATTGATTACCATATCGACTTCGTCTGCACCATTTTCGATTGCATTAGTAGTTTCAAATGCTTTTACTTCAGGAGTATTCGCTCCAAGAGGGAAACCAATTACTGTACATACTTTTACTTCGGGTGTATCTTTTAGCATTTCTGCACATTTTTTTACCCATGTTGGATTCACACATACAGATGCAAATTTATATTCCTTTGCCTCTTCAACAATTGTCGTTACTTGTTCTTCTCTAGCATCCGCTTTTAATAACGTATGGTCGATTAAAGATGTTAATTTTGTAGTCATGTCTTAATTCCTGCCTTCCAAAAAGCTTATATTAATGAATTTCTGTGTAAATTAATGTTGGAGCCTGTACTTTTTCAGTACTGATGTTGTATGCTCCATAAATTTTTTCTAATACATTAGCAATTTCTTCTGAGTTGGAATGTACAGTTACAAGTGATTCGCCTTCCGCAACTTCATCGCCAACTTTTTTATTCAAAACAATTCCAACAGCCAAGTCAATTACAGATTCTTTCGTAGCACGGCCTGCTCCAAGCATCATAGCTGCAACACCAATTTCCTCTGCCTGAATACCAGAAACATATCCAGAAGTCTTTGCAGGGACTTCAATAAGGTATTTAGCCGTTGGAAGTTTGGATGGATCATCTATCACAGATGCATCTCCGCCCTGTGAGGCAAGGAATGTTTTGAATACTTCAAGCGCTTTTCCATTATGCATAACTTCCTCAAGCATGCCACGTGCCTCTTCAGTTGTTTCAGCTTTACCAGCTAGTATGACCATATGGCTTCCCAACGTTAAGCATAATTCATGTAAATCAGCCGGACCTTTACCTACTAATGTGTCGATCGCTTCTTTGATTTCCAATGCATTACCTACTGCAAATCCAAGTGGTTGGCTCATATCTGAAATGATAGCTTTTGTATTTCTGCCAACTCCATTCCCGATATCAACCATTGCTCTTGCTAATTCTTTTGCATCATCAAGGTTTTTCATGAATGCCCCATCGCCTGTTTTAACATCCAGGACAATAGCATCTGCTCCAGCTGCAATTTTCTTGCTCATGATGGAGCTTGCAATTAGAGGAATAGAATCTACTGTTGCTGTTACATCACGTAATGCGTATAGCTTTTTATCAGCTGGTGTTAAGTCACCGCTTTGTCCAATAACAGCGATTTTATTTTTATTTACAAGATTAATAAAATCCTCATTTGAAATTTCTACATGAAATCCTGGAACAGCTTCCAGCTTATCAATGGTTCCGCCTGTATGACCCAGACCACGTCCGGACATTTTCGCAACCGGTACTCCAAGTGCTGCTACTAAAGGTGCCAACACAAGTGTAGTTGTATCACCAACACCACCAGTGCTATGCTTGTCTACTTTTACACCATTTATTTGTGATAGATCAATTTGATCTCCTGATTCAACCATTAACTCAGTTAGGTTAACTCTTTCTTCCTGAGTCATACCTTGAAAATAAATCGCCATAGCAAATGCTGACATTTGATAATCGGGTATACTTCCATTCGTAAATCCTTCAATAACAAACTGGATTTCATTTTTATTCAACTCATGACCGTTACGTTTCTTTTCAATAACGTCAACCATTCTCATGATTTTACACCTCATTTTTGAATTATCGTAAAATAGCCACCATTACTTGGAATAACCATGTAAGTGAAAATATTGGTAGCACTTACAAAACTAACTATACCATATTAATTGAACAAAAGTAACATTAAAGTATGAACAAATGTAAAACATTTTGTGGGTGTATCCTTATTGACCCTTTTATCCATTTTTTAACACCAAAAACCTCCTATTAGGATAAACAGGAGGTTAGAACCATATTCATATATAGCTGATATATTTATTTATCCAAAATAAACCTTGCCGTATATTGATCGGTGATTAATACATTGGCGAATTGTCCCCTTAGAGCCGCGTGAATGGAATCTACCTTTTGAGTGCCGCCGGCAACCAATATCGAATATTCTTTTTCTTTCAGCTCTTCAAGGTCAATTCCCAAAGTACGTTCGTTCAATGAGTTGTTACATATATTTCCCTTTGAATCGAAAAAGCGTGAACAAATATCACCCACAGCCTTAGAATAAAGCATCTCCAAGTCTTCTTCCGTAAAATAACCAAGCTTAAAGAGCAGAGATTCTGGTTTAACCGGCCCACATGTGAATAATGCAATATTAGCTTCTTTTCCAGTTTCAATAATTCCTTTAATATGTCTGTCTGCCATCATTGCTTGTTTAACAACTACCTGGTCGACAATCGCCGGTAAAGGTAAATGCAATGGAGTAGTACGGAAAGCCTTCCCGAATAAATATAGAATTTCTGATACATAGGTATGCGTCTCGGAGTGGCTGATTCCACCTTTAAGCTGCACAATCTTCACATTATTTACTGCCTTTTTCTTCAACTCCACTGCCACATGATAGAGAGTCGTTCCCCATGTCACTCCTATAATGTCATCATCCTTAACAATTGTATCAAGATATTCTGCAGCCTTTAATCCGATAGAAGTTTTGATAGTGTGATCCTCATATTGTGGTACAGGTGTTACTACTGCCTTTTTTAACTTATATTTTTCTTCAAGTTTAACCTCAAGATTCTCCAAATTTTCTTCCATATCATCTATTTTAATTTGGACAATCCCTTCTCTTTTAGCCGTTTGCAGCATACGTGACACCGTAGGCCTTGAAACACCAAGTTTTTTTGCAATTTCATTCTGTGTATAATCCAGTAAATAATAAAGTTTAGCAGCTTCTATCACTTTACTTTTTTTATCTGCTTCCATTTTGGTCCCCTAGTTTTCCACTAATTTTCACTCTTTTATTTCATTGACCTAAAAAACAATTGTCTTATTCCCCTGAACAATAATCCTGTCCTGTAAGTGCCATTTCACAGCTTTGCTGAGCACATTTCTTTCAATGGATTGTCCTATTTTCTTCAATTGCTGAATATTATCCTGATGATTAACCCGCATAATATCCTGTTCAATGATGGGCCCTTCATCTAAATCATCTGTTACATAATGACTAGTTGCTCCAATTAATTTAACCCCACGTGCAAACGCTCTTTCATACGGTCGTGCTCCCATAAACGCTGGCAAAAAGGAGTGATGAATATTAATGATTTTATTCTCATACATTTCAACAAAGCTTGGCGAAAGAATTTGCATATAGCGCGCTAACACGATTAGATCGATTTGATGTTTATCGAGCAGCTCCTTCTGCCTTAACTCCGCATCTTCCTTTGTTTCCTTCGACACAGGTATATAGTAAAAAGGGATGTGCAGCGATTCTACCAGCTCTTTAGCAGCCAGATGGTTACTGATTACGATCGGAATCTCTGTCATTAAATCCCCTGATTGCCACTCCCATAGCAGCTCTCTTAAACAATGAAGCTCCTTTGAAACAAATATAGCCGTTTTCTTTATGTGATAGTTAAAGATTATATCCCACTTCATCTTAAACTTATTCGCTATTGAAAGAAATTCCTCTTTTAGTTTCTTCTCGTTGTCAGCCAGATCAGGACATTCGAATTCAATCCTCATAAAAAACGTACCGCCATTACTGTCTGTTGAATATTGATTTGATTCCAGGATGTTAGCGCCTTGTTTAAACAAGACATCAGATACTGCTGCCACAATTCCTTTTTTGTCCGGACAGCTAATTAGCAGGCGCCCTTTATCTCGCTGACTCTCTTTATACAGATTTACATGCTTTTCAGCGATTGTTTCCATTCCCTCACCATCCTGATCTGCACAGATATATATTTATCCGCTTACATTTCCTACATTTTATCACAAATATTCCATCCTACCTGTTGAAATATTTTTATCCTAAAAAATTAGTTGTTTCGGTAAAAGAGCAAAATGTAGCACTTCCTCATCAAGCCTTTATAATCGTTGATTTTCCCGCATTATAATTTTATTCACCAACGTTCTTATTCACCATGTGAATGTTGATTCTTATTCATTTTGACTATTTGTTTTCCCATCTTAAGAGACGCATTTTCTCGCAATAAATACGATTTATTAATTATATTTTCATTTCATGTTTCTAAAGGTATGCTTAGCGGGTAAATAGGTAAATATTGTTTTATTAGTTGAAGCTGCTAATAGAGAGATGCGAGGTGGTACAAATGGGGCATAACCATACAATGATGCAATTTTTTGAGTGGCATATTTTACCTGATGGTACTCATTGGAAACGGTTGAAGGAATTAGCGCCAGTATTAAAAAACTGCGGAATAGATTCTGTTTGGATCCCACCCCCAACGAAAGGACAAACACCTGAAGATACAGGTTATGGTATATATGACTTATATGATCTAGGGGAATTTGATCAAAATGGTTCTGTACGCACGAAATATGGTACGAAGGATGAGTTGATAGAAGCAGTTGAGGCATGCAAAGAAAATGATATTTGTGTGTATGCAGACATCGTTATGAACCATAAAGCAGGTGCGGATGAAACAGAAAGATTTAAAGTTGTAGAGGTTGATCAGAACGACCGTACAAAGGAGATTTCGGACCCATTCGATATAGATGGCTGGACGAAGTTCACGTTTCCCGGGCGCGGCAATACATATTCTGATTTCAAGTGGAATATGGAGCATTTCAATGGGACTGATTATGATGAAGGAACCATTCGCACAGGTGTATTTAAATTTCTCGGTGAAAATAAAGGCTGGAATGAACATGTTGATAAAGAGTTTGGAAACTATGACTATTTAATGTTTGCCAATATTGATTATCGCCATCCAGATGTACGAAATGAAATGAAAAATTGGGGCAGATGGCTCGCTGAAACCATTAAATGTGAGGGATATCGCTTAGATGCCATTAAGCATATTGATTATACCTTTATTAAAGAATTTGCCATTGAAATGAGAGAGGCTCACGGTGATGACTTTTATATGGTGGGAGAGTACTGGAATCCCGATTTACAGGCTTGCCAGGAGTATTTAGAAAAAGTTGATCATACACTTGATTTATTTGATGTGCCTCTCCACTATAAATTACATCAAGCTTCTCAAATGGGACGAGATTTTGACCTTACAACCATTTTTCATAATACTCTAGTAGAATCTAATCCATTAAATGCGGTAACCTTTGTAGACAACCATGACTCACAGCCGGAAGAATCTCTGGAATCATGGATCGAAGATTGGTTTAAACCGTCTGCTTATGCACTCATCTTACTTCGCCATGACGGTTACCCGTGTGTTTTTTACGGGGATTATTATGGCGTTGGCGGCGAAAACCCAGTTGGGCGTAAAAACAAACTGATTGATCCACTTCTTTATGCTCGGGTCCATAAAGCCTATGGAGAACAGGTCGATTACTTTGACCATCCAAATACTATTGGGTGGGTAAGATTAGGAACCGAAGAAAAGGAGAACTCTGGCTGCGCTGTTGTTATTTCAAACGGTGACGAAGGCGAAAAAAGAATGTGTGTAGGAGCTGAACGAGCCAGGGAAATATGGACTGATTGTACAGGCAACCGACCAGATAAGATTGAGATTGACGAGGAAGGCTGGGCAACATTCCCTGTAAATGGCGGCAGTGTTTCTGTGTGGACCAAGCCTGACTCAGAAGATTAAAAAGCTTAAGCTAGAGTAGCATCCAGAATTTATATAAACAGGGGGCTTATGAGTAATGAAACACTGTTTACTGCAGTGTTCCATCACTCATAGCCCCTCATATTTTTCATCATTTCACTAAATCATACGATATGATTGCCGGTTTACCGGTTCTGGGATCCTCTACAATAGAAGCATCAATCTGGAACACTTCTTTTAATACTTCCGCACTCATAACTTCATTAGAACTCCCCTGTAAAATCAACTGCCCCTTTTTAATGGCAACCAATTCATCTGCAAACCGGCTAGCATGATTCAAATCATGGATTACCATCACAATGGTTCGGCCATCCTCTTGATTCAGTTTTTTTAAAAGCTCAAGAACCTCCAACTGATGTGCCATATCCAAATACGTGGTTGGCTCATCCAGTAACAATAACCCCGTCTCCTGGGCAATTGCCATTGCAATCCACGCACGCTGACGTTGCCCGCCGGATAAGGAGTCCACTGCATGATCTTTAAAATCACTTAATCCGGTAACACGAATCGACCAATCGACCATTTCTCTGTCATGTTCATTTAAGCGTGAGAAACCACCCTGATATGGGGTTCTTCCATAAGAGACCAAGTCGGTTACAGAAAGACCGGCAGGAGCTTCCGGTGACTGGGGCAGGATAGCCATTTTTCTGGCAATCTCCTTTGTAGGTGTATTCTTAATATCTTTTCCATCTAAAATAACTGATCCATACATAGCTGGATGTAATCTTGCCATTGTCTTCAAAATAGTCGATTTTCCACAGCCATTTGGACCAATAATGGCTGTAATCGCTCCTTTTTTTATATCTAAATTCAGTGAAGGAACAATTACATTTCCGTCGTAGCCTATTTTTAAATTCCGAGCTGACAATTCCAAAAGGTTTACCCCTCCTCTACTTTGATTTCATTAAGAGATAAATAAAATATGGAGCACTGATAATAGAGACGATTACCCCTGAAGGAATATCGACACGGAACATATTTTTACCCAGCATATCTGCCAACAGCAAAATAAGGGCTCCAATCATAGCTGAAGCTGGTAAAAATGCCCCATGTTTAGGACCAACAAGCTTCCTTGCAATATGGGGTGCTATTAGTCCAAGAAAAGCAATCCCCCCGCCAACTGTCACACCTAACCCAGCCAATGCAACTGCGGCACCAATTAAAACTAAGCGCTCTTTTTCTGTACGAATTCCCAGTCCTGACGATACAAGACTCCCAAGATTTAATACATTTAGTGTGTGTGATTTATATAAAATAAATGGAATTAAGATTAAAAACCACGGCAGCAAGGCCCACACATATTTCCACTGTGTAGCCCAAAGATCTCCGGATAACCAAACTATCGCTTTCATGAAATCATGCGGATTCAATCTGAGCTGCATGGCAGTTAAGACAGCTGAAAATCCAGCATTAATACCGATTCCAACTAAAAGAAGGCGAATCGTGTGCAGCCCTTTCTTCCATGATAATGCCAATATCAATACGGCTGTAAGCATGGCTCCGGCAAATGCAAAGAAAGGCATAATAAATGTACCTATCTGGCTCTGACTGCCAAGCGTAGATTGAAATACAGTAATATAAATTAATACAGCAAGACCAGCACCTGCATTAATCCCTAATATCCCAGGCTCCGCTAATTCATTCTGAGCAACTGTTTGCAATACTGCTCCCGATATAGCCATTCCTGCTCCTACCAAAATAGCCAGTAAGATAGCCGGCAACCGGATCTCAAATAAAACAAGCTCCTGCTTAGCTGTTCCATTTCCCACAATCGTCTGCCACACCTCTGCTGGTGAAATACTGACCTTTCCTATATTCAGACTGATTAAACTGACCGTAATAATTAGTATGAACAAAGCAATCCATACTCTTGGCAAATTAGCAATCTTCTTCAAAACAATTGCCTCCCTTCACTGCGAACAAGGTACAGGAAGAAAGGAACTCCAATAAGTGCTGTCATAACACCAACCGGAGTTTCATATGGGGGATTAATCACTCTTGAGGCAACATCGGCCAACAATAACAAGGCACTTCCGAGAACAGCTGCGAGAGGCAGTAACTTTCTATAGTCCGTTCCAATCAACATCCTGGTTATATGAGGAATGACAAGACCGATAAAACCAATCGTCCCAGAGACCGCAACCGAGCTGCCAGTCAGTAATAAAATAACGATAATTCCTAAAGCTCGGACTAGCTTGATGTTAACCCCAAGCCCCTTCGTTACATCCGTACCAAGCGATAATAACGTAAGCGAATGTGCAATACTAAGTAAAATAGGCAATCCTATTAAGCCAACCGCTGTAATTATTTTTACCTCAACCCAATGACTATTCGCCAATTCACCTGCATACCAGAAGCTAATATTTTTCGTGACATCAAAATATAAAGCCATGCTGGTTGTCAAAGAACTTAAAAACATCCCAGTTGCCATACCCGCCAAAGCCAATTTAACTGGTGTTACCCCTCCTCTGGATAAGGCAGATAAAGAAAATACCAATAGGACAGCCAATCCTGCTCCAATCATGGATGCACTAATAGAACCCATTATGGATAATCCAGAGAAAACCGTTAATGATAAAACTAAAGCAAATGCAGCCCCATTGGATACTCCCAAAAGAGATGGTTCAGCAAGTGGATTTCTAGTCAATGCCTGCATAACAGCACCAGAAATGGCTAAGTATGCCCCAACAAGGCCTGCCATCAGTGCCCGCGGCAATCTGATTTCCCAAATAATCTGATGTGTCACATTATCAGGATTTCTATGGAGCAAAGCCTCCCATACTGTTGAAAGGTCTATCATTTTTGTTCCAATTATTAATGAAGTAATAAAAATAACTAGTAGTAGTAAAAAAGACAGCGGGAGAACAATGCCAATCCGTTCCCTGCGAGATGGAATATTTCTATCCTCGTTCTTCTGCACGTACGTTCAGTCCTTCAAAATTATAATATGTAGTCCAAAGGAATCCACCTTTCTAGTGTTACCTTAAAATGAATAGGTATGAATTTCCTTTGACCCTTCAAATGAGAATGATTATCATTAATAGTAACGAATTTATTTTACATACTAAAGGAGGATATAGCAATGGTAATAAATAATAAATACACACGTCTTCTGGTATTCATGCTGTGTGCAGTATTATTGCTTGCAGCCTGTGGCTCAAATGATGACAATGATACTTCTAACAAGGAGCAGTCTGACAAGAAGGTTACAGATGCAATCGGTGAAATGAGCTTCCCTAAAGACCCTAAAAGAATACTGGCACCAAATTTAGAGGATTATTTAGTCACTTTGGGCATTAAACCTGCTGCTCAATGGTCAATCGGTACAACTGTTCATAATTATTTACAGGATGAACTTAAGGATGTTCCTTTGATTTCATGGGATATGCCGATAGAAGATGTGATCGAAGCGGAACCAGACTTAATTATGTTCGAATCTGAAGCTGCTATTCAGGAAGGCCAGTATGAGGAATACAAAAAAGTAGCTCCAACCTATGTATTTAAGGAAGAAGATGCTGCTGACTGGAGAACTTTACTGACAAAAATGGGCGAGTTGTTCGGTAAAGAAGATCAGGCAAAAAAAGCAATTCAAGACTATGAGGATAAAGCTGCGGAAGCTAAAACAGCAGTTAAAGAGAAAATCGGAGATGAGTCTGCCGCTCTGATTTGGGTAACAGGCGGTCAGTACTTTGTTTTCGAGGGTGATCGTTACGCTTCAAATGTACTCTATAATGATTTAGGAATTAAGATGCCAACTTATATTAGTAAACTTGGTGAAGCACAGGCAACATGGCAGGGCACTTCACTTGAGGCATTAGCGGATTTGGATGCAGACCACCTCTTTATTGCTGCAGCGAGCGGCGAACCAGGAATGGAAACATTGGAAAACAGCTCTATTTATAGATCCATTCCGGCTGTCCAAAAAGGAAATGTTTATACATTTGAAGATTCCAGCAACTGGACAACCAATGCTAAAACGGCCAATGCTAAAACAATCGATTTGGTACTAGATTCCTTAACTAAATAATAAACAAAGGAGGCTCTTTTTTAAGAGTCTCCTTTTTATTGTATGTCTGAAGCTTACTTTTTTCTATTATATAAATCCTCTCTTCGGTCCTCAAAAACGGAGATGCGAGTTCGTACCTGATCGACTTCCTGTATGTTTAAGTCAGCATAAAGGATAGATTCTGCTGTAGAACCAATTGCAATTGTATCGCCCCATGGATTGATAACCATGGAAAACCCGCCGAATGTGTTATTAGGATCTTTTCCGACTCGATTGACAGCTATAATAAATAGCTGGTTTTCTATGGCTCGCGCCTTCAAGAGCGTTACCCAATGATCCACTCTTGCTTCCGGCCATTCTGCCACTACGAATATAAGCTTTGCTCCCGCCAAAGCATGTTTTCTTACCCATTCGGGAAAGCGGATATCATAGCAAATCAGGCCCCCGCTCACATTTTCATCTATCTTAAATAAATTCTCTTTTTGTCCCGCTATAAGATATTGATGTTCATCCATTACGTTAAAGAGATGAACTTTATCATACTCAGATATGACCTCTCCAAAGCGATTGAATACATACATTCTATTAAAATACCCTTTTGAGGTTTTCACAGATACAGAGCCGCCAACAATATTGACATTGTACTTTAATGCCAAAGAAGAAAGCAGCTTAATCGTTTCCTTCCCATCAAGGTCAGCAAGTTCCCCCAGCTGTTGCAGTGCATAGCCTGTATTCCACATTTCAGGCAGCACAATACAATCCGCACCATTCTCGGCCGCCTCAGTTATAGACTCTGTTACATGCTTAAAATTTTCAATTGGCTTTCCATACTCGATATCCATTTGTACACAGGCGATTTTCAGGTGGCTTCCCCCTCTCTCTTCTATTAAATAGGTTATTTCAATAGATGGCTGATAGCAACTTTGATGCTATCCGTTTATCCAATATGTAAGAAAGATGGAATCGGCTTAATCATCGACTCCATCATCCAATTCTCCACTAAGAATTTATAATTGTCTGTTCATAACCATTCGGATTTTGCCTTTGCCATTTCCAGGAATCAGCGCACATATCCTTCAGACTCTTTTCTGCTTTCCAGACCAGTACCTTTGCGGCCTTTACGGAATCAGCGTAACTAACAGCCACATCACCGGGCCTCCGTTCCACTAATTCGTAAGGGATTTTCCTTCCGCTAACACTCGCGAACGCATCCACCAGGTCCAGGACACTGTATCCGTTTCCTGTTCCAAGGTTAAATGCTTCTACTCCGGATCTACCCTGCAGATATTCCAATGCCTTCAAATGGCCCTTCACTAAATCGACTACATGGATATAGTCGCGGACACCCGTACCATCATGAGTTTCATAATCGCTGCCAAAAACGGATAATTTATCTCTTTTTCCAATGGCAACCTGTGTGATATATGGCATTAAATTATTGGGAATACCACTTGGATTCTCACCGATTCTTCCTGATTCATGAGCTCCTATAGGGTTGAAGTACCTCAGCAAAGCGATACTCCATGCTGGATCGGAAACATGCAAGTCACACAGAATTTCCTCTATCATTAATTTTGAACGTCCATATGGATTGGTTGCTGATAATGGAAAGGACTCATCAATCGGTACCCGATCCGGCATACCATATACAGTGGCAGAGGAACTGAATACCAGCTTCTTCACCTGATGCTTCGCCATAACTTCACATAGTCTGATGGTACCCGTCACATTATTTTCATAATATCTCAGAGGCATTGAAATGGACTCACCAACTGCTTTTAAACCGGCAAAATGGACAACTGAATCAAAATCATATTTTGCAAACAATTGGTCAATAGCTTCCTTATCTACTAAATCTATATTATAGAAAGGAAATTTCCTACCAGCTAACTCTTTCACTCTTTCAATTGCTTCCACATGACTATTAGAGAAATTATCCAGCACCACAATATCATAACCCGCTTTTAAGAATTCAACCGCCGCATGGCTGCCTATATAACCAGCACCACCTGTAATGAGTATCGCCATCCATGATCCACTCCCCTGTTTCTCACGATTGGTAATTAGAAATACACATACACTAATTTTACCTTATTTAGAATTATGTGGTACTTAATTTCTTTATGAGTTAAAAATACTAAAAGAAGAACAGGGCAGTGGATACTCAATTTATATTGCCGCAAGTCGATATTTAGGCTTGTTTAAATATCACTTGTTTTAGCTTTAAGGAATTCATCCTTAATCCTCTGCAGTAACGACTGATTTGTCAGAAGGCGATAACCTGTATTGGCCAAGGCTTTTGCACCAGTAATGACGGCTTGGTCTCCAAGTTCTGATATAGCACACTCTCTAAATTCTTTTGTGTGGGCGATTAGATCATTCGGACCAATTTTGATATAAGGATGCGCTGTCGGAACAACATGGCTTACATTTCCTGCATCTGTTGAACCGGATGCATTCCGCGTACCCTGTACAACCTCCTCACCTAGAGCTGCCAGTTCTTCTCGAAGTACCTCATCAAGAGCCGTGTTCAGAACGAAATCATGAACTTCATTTTGAAATCTTTCTATTTTTACATCGGCTCCGGTTGCCAACGCCGCACCTTTGGCAATCTGAATAATCCTTTCCGATATTTCCTCACAACTTTTCCAAGTTGAAGCTCTAATATAGAATCTTGCAGAGGCATAATCAGGAATGATATTAGGTGCATCTCCTCCATTTGGAATAATGCCATGAACCCTTATATCTGTCGGCAGCTGCTGTCTCAATGCGCCAATCCCATTAAATAACTGGATGACCGCATCAAGTGCATTAATCCCTTCCTCTGGTGCTGCCGCAGCATGCGCCGGTTTCCCATAAAAATGAAAGTCAAGGGGATTAACAGCCAAGAAAGGCTGAGTTGTTCTCGTTTGACCAGAAGGATGAATGATAATAGCTGCATCCACACCGTCAAACAATTGATGCTTTACATAACTGCCCTTCGCACTTCCATTTTGACCCCCTTCTTCTGCCGGGGTACCGTAAACAAGTACCGTTCCCCCTATTTCCTCGAGTACTAAACCAAGCGAAATTCCAGCCGCTACGCTGGTGATGCCAATGATATTATGGCCGCATGCATGGCCAAGGCCAGGAAGCGCATCATACTCGGCAAGAAAAGCTATCGTAGGCCCCGGCTTTGAGGATGATTTCCTCGCTAAAAATCCAGTTTTATGGCCAGCAATATCATTTGTTACCTCAAAGCCAGCATCGATTAATACCTTGGTCAGTGTTTCAGATGCAAAGAATTCTTCATTCCCTATTTCTGGATTTTCATGAATTTGGTGGCTTATATTTATATATTTGTTTTTCTGCTGATCTATATATTCATTGATAATATCTTTATGAAAAATGCGACCTTCGTTTTTAATCATTGCTCTGCCTCCAATCTCTCTAATAATCTTATACCTATGTTAGTATCCGAAGTAATTCATTGATCGACTGCCGGGCTGGTCCAGGCATCCTGATAATTAACCAATTCTTCTATTGAAACAAAAGCCGGAATGGTATTTCCTTTAAATGTTTTAAGGATAAAATCCTCCACTTCCTCGGAATGATAGATGTCTGCCAGTTTTTTTAGCTCAGCGCGGTCTTTATCCCCTTTTTTTATAGCGATAATATTAATGTATGGTTTGGCCGTTGCACTTTCATGGAACAAGGCATCCTTTAATGTCAATCCTGCCTCAACCGCAAAGTTATTGTTTATAATAGATGCATCTACATC
The DNA here is from genome assembly GCF_008935075.1 of Pradoshia sp. D12. NCBI lineage: Bacteria > Bacillati > Bacillota > Bacilli > Caryophanales > Bacillaceae > Pradoshia > Pradoshia sp. D12. The sequence continues at coordinate 3,866,431 of NZ_CP044545.1, forward strand.
TTCAAGAAAACGCGGTGTATTCCCGGCAGCTACCAGTTCGAGTTTAATATTTTTTTGATTTGATTTAATTTTTTCCAAAGAGCCTATTCCATCAAAATTATCTGTTAGTGTAATGAAGCCCGCCTCCTGCAAAAGAAGTAGCGCCCGGCCAAGATTTGTACCTTCATTAGGGACAGCAATTTTAGCCCCATCAGGCAATTCCTTTAAATCCTTATGCTTATTTGAGTAGATTCCCATTGGTGCAATAACAGTAGAGCTTAGTGGCTCAAGATCTAATTTTCTTTCTTCCACTTGTTCTTCAAAGTAAGAAATGGTCTGGAATGCGTTAGCATCCACTTCGCCATCATTTAGAGCTGTATTCGGCAAAATATAATCACTGAACTTTACAAGCTCTATATTGAGCCCCTTCTCCTTAGCGAGTTCAGCAATATAATCCCATATTCTTGTGTCTCCGCTGCTTACTCCAACCTTAATGGTAGAGCTGCCCTCTTTTGCACTGCCTTTCGAATCGCTTCCACATGCTGCTGTTACGACAGTACATGCAATTATTAAAATAGTAAGAAAAAGTTTTTTCATTTTTTCCATCTCCTTCTTTATCGTCTTCTTATTTTTCTAGCCAGCGTATTACCTATGGATTGTAAAAGCTGTACAATGATTACCAGTGCCGCAACGGTTACAATCATGGTGTTAGTGTCAAACCTCTGATAACCATAGGTGAGGGCAAGATCTCCAACTCCTCCAGCTCCTACTGCCCCTGCCATTGCTGAGGCTCCAACCAGCCCAATAGTTGCTGTTGTAAAGGTTAAAACAAGAGAGCTAAGTCCCTCTGGTATTAAAAACCGAAAAATGATCTGCCATTCAGTCGCGCCCATTGACTGAGCTGCTTCAATAATTCCCTTATCAACTTCCAATAATGAATTTTCAACCAATCTGGCAATATAAGGACCTGCATAAAATACAAGCGGTACAATGGCGGCATTCGTTCCAATCGCCGATCCAACAACCAATCGTGTAAATGGAATCAAAGCCACCAATAAAATAATGAAGGGAACCGAGCGTAAAATATTAATGATTGGGTTCAATATATTAAACACCCACTTATTCTCCAGAATGTGACCCTTTCTCGTTATGACGAGTAAAATCCCTAAAGGCAATCCAATCACGGCCGCGAATAGTAAGGAGAAGAAAACCATATAGAGTGTGTCACTGAATCCAATCAGTAACTGTTCAAGTGTAATTTCCATTCCTAAAAACTGTTCATTCATGATAGCTTAACCTCCTGCAAGAGCACATCCTCACTCTCTATGTATTGGATCGCCTTCTTTATTTCTTCTGTTTCACCGATGACCTCAACGATTAAATTCCCAAAAGGGGTTTCCTGTATTTCAGAAATATTGGCAGAAAGAACACTTAAATGGACATCAAAACTTTTCGCCACTGTTGAAAGTAGATGCTTGCCAGACGAAGATCCCAAAAAATTAAGTTTCCAAACTGCTGGTTTATTCTCCTTTAAGGATTTCAAAAAGCTCTGCGGAATCTCGTCGTGAATGACTGTTCTAACAAACCGCTTGGCAACCTCAGTGGTTGGCTTGGAAAAAATATCAAGAACAGGACCCTGCTCAACAACCCTCCCATTTTCCATGACAGCGACCTTATTGCATATCTCTTTAATCACCGACATTTCATGTGTAATAAGCAAAATTGTTATATTGTATTCTCGGTTTATTTTTTTCAATAGCTCTAAAACATCCCTGGTCGTCTGCGGATCCAATGCCGATGTAGCTTCGTCACATAGCAGGATAGATGGATTCGTGGCCAGAGCTCTCGCAATTCCAACCCTCTGCTTCTGTCCCCCTGACAATTCATCCGGGTAACTTCGACCCTTAGCTGATAACCCCACGAACTCCAGTAATTCTCGAACTCTATTTTGAATCGTTTCTTTACGAACGCCGGATAGTATCAATGGAATCGCTACATTATCAAATACCGTCTTAGATTGAAGTAAATTGAAATGTTGAAAGATCATCCCGATTTTCTTTTTCTCTGCCCTTAATTCCTTTGCTTTGAGACTGGCAAACGATTTACCATTCACAAGGACCTCCCCCTCAGTAGGCCGTTCAAGCATATTAACTAAACGCAAAAGTGTACTTTTCCCGGCCCCGCTGTATCCTACCACTCCAAAAATATCCCCTTTTTCAACCGTTAAATGAACGCCTCTCAGAGCATCTACGCTTTGACCATTTGCTTGATATGACTTTTTTATGTTTCGAAACTCAATCATGTTCTCTCCTCCAGGCCTAAAAAATTCGAAATGCAAAAAGCCCCTTCTGTCATTAGACAGAAGAGGCTTTGTATGAACATATACATAAAAAGACAAGTAGAAATATGTTCGCTTAAAGCTTCCTCTTATCTCTCAAACAGATGTTTGTTGGAATTAGCACAGTATTTTTACCATAGTAAAAATCCGCTGCCGAAGTATCATAGGGCCAAATCCCTCCACTTCTCTCGATAAGAATCGCTTGCTATTCAATTAAATTTGATGTTTCCAACTATATCCTATCTTGTTTAGCAATGTCAATAATAATTTATAATATTTAAAATATTTTTGATTTATAATAAAGAATATCCTAAATCAAGTTACAGCAACTAAAATTCATGAATATTTCCAATTCATGAATCATTTTGGTCAGTTATTCGTATAGGATATTAAGGTAAATTATAGAAAAAATAAGGAGGGGTACTTTGTGGGAAATATCTTCATCTATTCCATTATCATTGGGATTATATCGGCACTTATTCTTGTGCCATTCAAAAATAATGAAAAATTACGTATCCATATGAAGGGGAAAACAAAACTGCTTGTTTTTGTCAGCTTAGCTGCATTAATCACGATTGGAGCATTTTTATTTTATTACTTCACCCTGTTGGATCAAACTATCTCTTCTCTTTGGATTTTTGTCATCATACTAACCTTGCTGGGTTCAATGCTTGCTACGGGTATGGAGAGAACCATTAAGGGTATTTTATTTGCAGGTAGTTTGCTTGTCGGTCTCTATTTTTTAACGGCATTTCTGTTCAATGCCGATGAAAAGTATACTATAGCTAAAATGGACATCAAAGAAGAAATTCAAACATTTGATGAAAATAAAAAGCCGGCCAGCGTGCCTCCTCAATACGCGCGCAATAAAATGAAAAAAGCATTTGGCCAGGTACCAAATACGAGCTACTACGAATTAGGGAATTTACAAATCCAAAAAGTAGATGGTGAGTATGTTTATATTGCTCCAGTCGAATTTTCAGGATTCTTCAAATGGCTGAAAGGGAAAGAAACTCCTGGTTACTTTATATTGAGTGCTACAGATTCATCAGCCAACCCAAAATTTGTTGATGCAGAAATGATCTACACTCCTTCTGCATTCTTCAATAAAGAAACAGAGCGCCGTATTCGTCTACAGTATCCATCCTACATATTCTATGGGGATTCACAGCTTGAAGTAGATGATAATGGCACGCCATTTTATATTCGCTCTTATGGTGATTTTGTCTCTGCCAGAAATGGCTTTAAGGTAAAAGGTGTTGTGGTGATGGATGCCAAAACTGGGAAGTCCAACTCTTATTCCCTTTCTGAAGCGCCCGAATTTATTGATGGTGCCGTTGCACCAGAAGTCGTCAGTACACAAAACAGCTACTTCGGAAATTATATTCATGGCTATTGGAACAGCCTATTTGGAAAATCAGATGTTAAACTGCCTTCTGATGAGGGTACCGAAGCGAATGTAAGTCCGATCTTTGATGAAAATGGAGATATGTATTATTTCACTGATTTCACGAGTCCTAAAGAAGGCGTCGATTCTATGCTCGGCTATGCGCTCACAAATTCCAGGACAGGTAAAGCTGTCTATTATACAGGTAATATGGAGGAATCCTACATGGATTCACAGGGTGCCCTGCAAATTATCGAGAAGAAGTTTATAGAAAAGAAATGGGAAGGAGAAATGCCCATCATCTATAATTTTTACGGTGAAGCCAGTTGGTTAACAGGAGTCCTGGATTCAAATGGATTCCTACAAAATTATTTCATTGTATCTGCTGCCAATCCTGAAATAACAGCATATGGGTCAACGCCAAATGAAGCCTTAAAGCTATACAAAACAGCACTTCAAAAAGGCGGCGGAACGGTTAACGGCACCTCCACAAGTGTTGAGAAGAAAATCGATGGGAAAGTTATCAGAGTCTATAAAGAAAAATCAGGTGAATATACCGTCGTTTCGTTCCTTCTGGATAATGGACAAAGCTACAATATGTCCTCTGAAAAGGATCCTTTGATCATATATCTGCAGGAAAACGATGAGGTATCTGTAACGTACCTGGATACCGGGGAAAACTTTTTACCTGTTAACGGTATTACAATTAAGAATTTACAATAATATATACTGAAGAAAATAGATCATCCTCACTCGAGGATTGATCTATTTTTTAACAACTGGACTAATTTTATTACCCATATTTAAATTATTGTTAAATATATAGTTAGAATCGTGTTGAATAGGGTAAATAAAATTAGTCATAAATACTCATAATAGGTAGTGTTTACATTATTAAGAGGAGGGCTTTGGAGTTAAATTCTATAGATCAATACCCATACTGGATGTAGTTCCAAAAGAATTAGAGCGCAAATGGAAATATACTTTAGAATTCATTCTTCAGAACTAAAATTTGCTTAAGATACACTTACATGGTTAAAGCATTCTCAGCTGTTTTCCATACATAATCAGTATTAATATGTGAGTTAGATTATTTTCACATAACATTTAGGAAGTACTTTCCATTTACAAATCTCTATATATTTTATTAGATTAAATAAGTATAATACTGCTCTTTTTTTATTTCTCCACCCTTTATTACATCTTTTTCTTCACAACAAATAAATGGAAATCTTATAGTAATCTAATATTATTTGGTAAGTATTGATTGCCAAAAAACCGTATCTTTATATATACTCATAGAGATACATACATTCTGTTATAAGATTAAAACATCCCTTTTAACCCGCCCCAATTGGATATAGAGGGTTTTTAAACGTTACTTATATGAAGGAGGTTCACAATGAAGAAATTTTCAAAATTCACATTCCTAATAGCAATGGCTATTGTCATGATTGCTTCATTTATATTCCCGGCTTTAAACACGAAAGCAGAAGGAAAAAAATATGAGATTGCAACAGATATTACATTTGCCCCATTTGAATTCCAGGAAACGAATGGCGAATTTGTAGGTATAGATATCGATTTACTCAATGCTATAGCTGAAAATCAAGGGTTTGAAGTAGAAATTAAGCCGCTTGGATTTAATGCAGCCGTACAAGCACTAGAGTCCAATCAAGTAGACGGCGTTATTGCCGGAATGAGTATAACAGATGAAAGACAACTGAAATTTGATTTCTCCGATCCCTATTTTGAATCTGGTGTCGTAATGGCGGTTGCCGAGGGAAATGAAGAGATTAAATCCTATGAAGATTTAAAAGGAAAAAAGGTAGCCATTAAAACAGGTACAGAAGGTGCCAGCTTTGCAGAAAGCATAAAAGATAAATATGGCTTTAAAACGGTAACCTTTGATGATTCCGCCAATATGTATGACGATGTTAAAACAGGTAACTCTGCAGCTGTTTTTGATGATTACCCAGTTCTGGCATATGGGATTACGCAAGGCAACGGATTAGAAATCGTTACTGAAAAAGAAAAAGGCGGCTCCTATGGATTTGCTGTCGCTAAAGGGCAAAATGCGGAATTGATTGAGCAGTTCAATACAGGTCTAGCCAATCTAAAAGAATCCGGTGAATATCAGGATATTATGGATAAGTACTTGAAGGCAGAAAAAAGCACCGATACTAATAACGGTTTCTTCGGCTTATTAGAATCAAGTATGCCAAGTCTGTTAAAAGGTCTTCAAATGACCCTGATATTGACTGTCGTATCTCTTGTTATAGCATGTATCCTAGGTATTATATTTGGTCTGATGCGTGTGTCCCATCTCAAAATCTTAAGGGCAATCGGCGTCATTTACGTAGATATCTTTAGAGGAACTCCACTGATTGTTCAAGCTTTCTTTATCTATTTCGGTATTCCAGCAGCACTTGACTTCCGTATATCTGCAGTTGCTGCCGGTATCATAACATTAAGCTTAAATGCTGGTGCATATATGGCTGAAATTGTACGCGGTGGTATCGAATCCGTTGATAAGGGACAAATGGAAGCTGCCCGAAGCCTTGGTCTTCCATATAAAAAGGCAATGGCAAAGGTTATCCTTCCACAGGCAATCCGTCTGATGATTCCATCTATCATTAACCAATTTATCATTACATTAAAAGATACCTCTATCCTATCCATCATTGGTATTAATGAATTGACTCAAAGCGGAAAAATCATTATTGCCAGAAACCTTGAGTCCTTCCAAATGTGGCTGATTGTAGGGTTTATATACTTTATCATTATTATGATTTTAACTAAGGTATCAAACCGTATGGAAAGGAAGATCCAAAATGGGAAAGCTTAAAGTAAAAGGATTAAAAAAATCATACGGGAAGCTGGAAGTACTAAAGGATATCAGTCTTGAGGTTAAAGAAGGCGAAGTTGTCTGCTTAATCGGCCCTTCTGGATCCGGTAAAAGTACACTTCTGCGCTGCCTCAATTTACTTGAAGAAGTAAATGAAGGTGACGTAACAGTTGATGATAAACATTTAACTGATAAAAACACAGACATTAATAAAGTTAGGGAAAATATCGGAATGGTATTCCAGCATTTCAATCTCTTCCCGCATATGACAGTACTAGATAATATTACTTTGGCTCCTGTTGAGCTGAATAAAGCTACAAAAGAAGAAGCAAAAAAAATCGGCTTAAAGCTATTGGCTCGTGTGGGTCTTGAAGATAAGGCCAATGCCATGCCAGCTCAACTGTCCGGCGGACAAAAACAACGTGTGGCGATTGCACGAGCTCTTGCCATGAACCCTGACATTATGTTGTTTGATGAGCCTACGAGTGCACTTGATCCCGAAATGGTCGGTGAGGTTCTGAATGTTATTAAACAGCTTGCACAAGAGGGTATGACCATGGTAATTGTGACTCATGAAATGGGCTTTGCCCGTGAAGTAGCTGATCAGGTCATCTTTATGGATGGCGGTTATGTTGTGGAAAGAGGAACACCTGAAGAAATCTTCTCCAATCCGCAAAATGAACGAACTAAGGATTTTCTTGATAAAGTTTTATAAGGATAAGTTAGGGCACAGTGCTTAAGCACTGTGCCCTTTAGTATTTCTATTTTGATAACCTCCTTCTTGCTGATGTAATGACTATCCATATATGCAGTTACTAAAAGGCCTGATATATATGAATCCTGCCTTTACTCTGATATAAACTTCTATTTCCTGGTTACATGCAACCCTCCATGCAAACACTCCAATATTTTCATAAAAACCTTTATTACGCGCAAAATAAGCTTTAGTATTAATCCAGTTCCCTTACTTTCTGAATTTTCCAGTTTCGAACCGTTCTCTCCAAATGATATTATTATTTTAGTATAATAAATAAAAGTAAAAGCTATAAAATAGGAGTGTTAAAATGGATTCAATTAGCTTTATTGAAATAATACAATTTGTTTTTTTAGGATTACTGCAAGGTCTTACTGAACCTATCCCTGTATCTTCAAGTGGCCACTTGGTCATCTTTCAGCATTTTTTCGGACTTAACATTCCGGGATTAAGCTTTGAGTTGTTTGTAAACTTTGCGTCCCTACTGGCCGTTATCTTTATTTATCGAGCAGATTTAATGAAGTTGATTAAAAATGGATTTTCCTATTTAACAGGTTCTGATAAATCTACCGCCACGAAAAAGGATTTTTATTTTATTCTTTACTTAATTGTTGCTACAATTCCAGCTGCATTTATCGGTCTTTTCTTTGAGGATCAAATCGCATCTATTTTTAAGGGTGTACGTGTCATTGGCTTTGCGCTGATTATCACAGGTATTGCTTTATGGCTTATCCGTAATTTAGAGGGCAGGAAAGCTGAGGGAGAACTAACATTTAAGGATGCCATTATTGTGGGATTATCACAGGCTGTTGCTTTAATACCTGGAATCAGCCGTTCCGGTGCAACGATCGTATCCTCTATGGCTATGGGAATGAACCGTGAAACTGCGTTGAAATTCTCGTTTTTTCTATATATCCCAATCAGTCTTGGCGGCATGGTATTTTCAGTATCCGATATGGTGAACGATCCTGATTTAGGAAGACTGCTGATTCCGTATGCATTGGCATTTATAGCTTCCCTCATCGCCTCCTATTTTTCACTGCGTTGGTTTATGGATATTATGAAAAAAGGGAAATTAGGTTATTTTTCTATTTACTGTTTTATCGTAGGAATCCTCGTTATTATCTTCGGTTAACTTATAAAAAGGAGAACAAGCATTGGTGCTTGTTCTCCTTTTTATATTTGCGAGTCGTTTTTATAGTACACTATATTTATATATACTATACATTTTGAGCTTTACATGACAAAACAACTAATACCCTAAAATAGTTCGAGCTACTTTACCACTATTCGTAATCCTAATAAATAAAGAACGGGTGATGGTTATGTTTAAAATTTTATTAATTGAAGATGACACCAGCCTTTTTAAAGAAATTAAAGAGAGGTTAACCCAATGGTCTTATGAAGTATATGGCGTTCAAGATTTCGGAGAGGTACTTAATGAATTTACGGATATTCAGCCTGACTTAGTCCTTATTGATATTCAGTTGCCTAAATTTGACGGTTTCCATTGGTGCCGGCTGATACGGACGCACTCCAATGTACCCATTTTATTTTTATCATCGAGAGACCACCCTACTGACATGGTGATGTCTATGCAACTTGGTGCTGATGATTTTATACAGAAGCCCTTTAACTTTGATGTTTTAGTTGCAAAGATTCAAGCCATTTTACGAAGAGTTTATAATTATAATGCTGATCAAACACAGCTGAAAATCTGGTGCGGAGCGACCATTAATTACGAAAAAAATACGGTTGAAAATGAACTTGGATCAATAGAGCTTTCAAGGAATGAAATTTACATTTTAAAGCAGTTAATCGATCATAAGAATAAGATTATCAGCAGAGATACTTTAATTCGCAGTTTATGGGATGATGAGCGGTTTGTCAGCGATAATACATTAACGGTCAATGTGAATCGGTTGCGAAAAAGGCTGGATGAACTTGGACTCGGACATTTTATAGAAACAAAAGTAGGTCAAGGTTACATGGCAAAAGAGACGGCTGATTCTTTATGATAAAGAGCTATTTAATTGAAAGACGAAGCTGGATTATCTTATTCCTGTCAATTCATCTATTTATACTCTTTGTGGCTTATATTGACCAGTCTATCCCTTTTCAATCAATTGCTTATATCGTCTTTTTATCTGTAATTTTATTTACCATCTTCATTATCATACGCTATAAAACTGAAACGCAATTTTATAGAAGTTTAGATAAACGGGAAACTGATTTAGACATCTCCACTTTGCCGGATGCAAGGAGCCCTATTGAACGAATTGTTCTAAATAGTATCCTGAATCAAACAGAGCAGCTGAAACATGCAACTGCACACAGCCAAACCTTAATTGAACAAGAAAAAGATGACTTACTCTCCTGGATTCACGAGGTTAAAACTCCGCTAACAGCCATGAATTTAATCATTGATCGCCTTGAGGATGAACGAACAAAATCTGAGCTAACCTATGAATGGATGAGAATTCAACATCTTCTTGATTCTCAACTTTTCCAAAAGCGACTTCAATTTATTGAAAACGACCTTTTAATAGAGAATTTAGATTTACGTAAAATTGTCTATAAAGAAATAAGAGAATTGCAGAGTTGGTGTATCCAGAAAAGAATCGGCTTTGACCTCCAGCTGGATATTACCGAGGTTGTAAGTGATGCCAAGTGGTTGAGCTTTATTATTAGACAGTTATTAACGAATGCAGTCAAATATAGTCATGACTCAGATATTATTATTTCAAGCCGCCCCCTGCCAAATGAACATATCATTTTAACCATACAGGATTTTGGCCGCGGCATTGATCAGAGGGATTTGCCGCGTATCTTTGATAAAGGCTACACTTCTGCTGTGGAACATACCGATAATGCTGCGACAGGTATGGGCTTATATCTAGCTAAAAAAGCAGCAAATCCTCTTATGATTGATATTGGAGTAGATTCAAAACTAGACGAAGGCACCCGATTTACGCTTACCTTTCCAAAGAAGAATGATTTTGTTGAGGTCATTAGCATGTGACAGGAATGTCACATGCTTTTCTATTTTGTTCGGAGAATAGAAGGATTTGAATAGAACGTCCTCTATATAATGAAGGTATCAATTAAAGGGAGACGATTCCATATGAATATATTAGAGGCACATAAAATCCATAAATCATTTGGTAGCAAATTTAATCAGCAAGAGGTTCTAAAAGGCATTGATATTACTATTAAAACAGGAGAATTTGTTGGAATAATGGGCGCCTCCGGTTCAGGAAAAACGACTTTACTTAATGTATTATCTTCGATTGATAAAGTCAGCACAGGGACCATCATGATTAATAATACAGAGATGACAGCAATGAAGGAAAAGAAATTAGCTGAATTCCGCAAGCATCATCTTGGCTTCATCTTTCAGGAGTACAATCTATTAGATACCTTAACCGTTAAGGAAAATATTCTTTTACCATTATCTATTAGCGGCTTATCCAAAAAAGAAGCTATAAAGAAGTTTGATGAGGTAGCTAAGGATCTTAGCATCCTGGACCTGAAGGATAAATACCCAAATGAACTCTCAGGCGGTCAAAAGCAGCGAACATCTGCAGCAAGAGCGTTTATCCATGAACCAAGTATTATTTTTGCCGATGAACCTACAGGTGCCCTTGATTCTAAATCAGCATCCGATCTGTTAAATAAACTAAGTGAATTAAACCAAAAGAGGAATGCAACGATTGTATTGGTTACACATGACCCTATAGCAGCCAGTTATTGCAATCGCGTTATTTTTATTAAGGATGGACAAATCTATACACAGCTAACTAAGGGCCAAGAAGATCGTGAATCCTTTTTCAGAGGAATTATTAAAACACAAGGAATCTTGGGTGGTGTTATGGATGAGCGTTAAAACACTCATATGGAGAAACCTCAAAAAAAATATAAACAACTATTATCTCTATGTATTTGCTTTAGTTTTCAGCGTTGCCCTTTACTTTTCATTTGTTACTCTGCAGTATGACCCCGCAATGGATGCTGCTAAAGGTTCGATAAAAGGAGGGGCTGCACTTCAAGTAGGATCTATTTTGCTCATTAGCATCGTACTTGTATTCCTGCTCTTTGCCAATAGTATTTTTATTAAAAGGCGGGGCAAAGAAATTGGTCTATTCCAGTTAATCGGTATGACGAAATCGAAAATATTCCGTATTTTAAATATGGAGAATGCGATTCTCTACTTTGGTTCATTGGTGGTAGGTATTTTTATTGGATTCTCCATTTCAAAGCTTATTATGCTTATACTAATTAAATTAACTGGTGTCGAGGATATAGCTGCTCTACGTTTTTCAGGAGAAGCGCTAATCCAAACTATTATTGTGTTCAGTGTGATCTATCTACTAATCATGTTATCAAATTATCTCTTCATTAAAAGACAAACTATATTATCATTATTTAGAGTAACTTCTTCCACTGAAGTAAAAGTCAAAAAAATATCTAAATTTGAAATCACAATTGGTATACTTGGTCTTTTTTTAATAGGATCTGGATACTATATTTCAACTAAACTTTTCGGTGAGGATTTATCTACTGGCGATGAGTTAATAGCAGCAATGTTATATATTCTTGGGGCTGTGATAGTTGGGACCTATTTGTTTTATAAAGGCTCTGTGACCTTTATTTTAAATAGTATTCGTAAAAAGAAAGATGGTTATTTAAATGTGTATGAGGTTCTCTCTCTCTCATCTATCATGTTTCGCTTGAAATCGAATGCTATGTTATTAACAATCATCACAACTGTTTCAGCACTTGCAATCGGTTTACTCTCCTTAAGCTATATTTCCTTCTATTCAGTAGAGAAAACAGCGAAGAATGATGTTCCAGCTAACTTCTCCTTTATGAATGAAAAAGATGCTGATCATTTTACAAGTGTCCTTCGTGAAAATGGCATTGCTTTTAAGGAGAAGAAAGTTGACGTTATTCAATCGAGAGTTAATATTGAGCAAATCATAGAAACCAGCCTTAATGTACTTGATCTTCGACTGAATTCTATGCCAATGCCTGTTATCAGTGAAAAGGCAATTGACGATGTTGAGTTATCTGCCCATGAGGCTTATTTCACCGGGTATAGCGACATGCTGAAAAATACGTTGGATTTTAAAGACACAGGTAACATCCAAATAACAGGTAACAACATAACGATTGACCAAAAATATACAGGCCTAAATAGGGATTATGTGATTTCCTGGAACTTTACCATCAGCGGTATACCTGCTGTAGTTGTGGATGAATCTACTTTTCAAAGATTAAAGGATGATATAGATCCAGCTATCCAGGATGCTGACTCACTCTATATTGGGATTGATATCACAGATAATGAACAGCTTCCAGAAGCAAATAGTCTATTCAACCAATTAGCTACTCAGGATGATACACATGAATCTCGTATTAACATGATCCAAGATAACAAAAAAAGAATGGGATTAACGATGTTTATTGTCGGATTTCTCGGTTTAACATTCCTTATTACATCGGGCTGCATTCTTTACTTTAAACAAATGGGTGAAAGTGAGGACGAAAAGTTAAACTTCTCTATCTTAAGAAAACTTGGATTTACCCAACAGGATCTTTTGAAGGGTGTTAAGCTAAAACAATTATTTAATTTTGGAATACCACTCATATTAGGTCTTTGTCATAGCTATTTTGCAGTTAAGTCAGGTTGGTTCCTATTTGGAATAGAGATTTGGACACCGATGTTACTAGTAATGGTGTTGTATACAGTATTCTATTCTATATTTGGAGTATTATCTGTTTCATATTATAAGAAAATCATAAAAGAATCGTTATAAAATTATTTATGGAGCTCTTGCTTTAAATAGCGGGAGCCTTCTTTTCATTTTGAAGAAAATAATTCGAGGAAAATTCTATAAATAGCGTGTTTTAATGATGGGAATTTAAATTTATGGTGCATACTCTAATTGCCTTTGTCTATTCATTTTAGATAAAGGCATTTAATGAAGTATACACCATTCCTAAAGTAGCAACTTTAGAGACAAATGTTATCACAATTGCTTTCATATTAGATCCTCCCTTGTTTCAATATTAGCCCAATATCGCATATGATTAATTACATTAAACAAATAATACAAGAGCCATTGTTACAAATTTAAGTCCAAATACAATTCCTAATCCTTTCATTCTGCCTTTCCTCCTATCTTTTTTTCTTTACGTTTGCATTCCTACAAAGAGCAAATATTACTACATACAATGTTCATTACATAAATAACATTAACGCCATTGTTACAGCTTTAAATCCAAATACAATCGCTAATGGTTTCATTCCTTCTCCTAATTACATATTGTCCTATTACATAAAAATTTGCATTGCTGTATAAACTAACAATAATGATCCCGCTTTAAGCGCAAAAGTTGATACTACACTTTTCAATTTCACAATCTCCTTTTCAAAAATAAGTGATCTTTCAAGTTGATTTCTCAACCTTACAGATACAGTATAGTCCAAAATGACTATAACAGTCCAGTGGAATTTTCAAAAAAAGTTTGTGAAATTATTCACTTATATTTTGTTAAGCACACCGTTTAATCTATTGGTATACATAGTTGTATACAAGTATTCATAGAAAAATATGATTGTGAAAGCAATGAAAACACTTCCAAAATCATGTGATTTATTTCACAAACTGTATTACTCTATAAAAATATAGACTATAACAGTTTTGTTATCTTGATAATTTTTTTCTAGATTTTATTCACAAACTTTTGTCTGACTGCACCCAATTAATTCGACCTTCAATCTTCAATAAAAAAACCTAACCGAATGTTAGGTTTAAATGAATGAGGAATTTAATCCTTTAACATAATAAAGATCAACTCGAACAACTCGAATATTTGTTTAGGATCTTTACTTGTTATCTCCTTAATTTTATCCAGACGATATTGCAGCGTATTTCTATGAATATGTAACTCTTTTGATGTTAATGTCATATTGCCATTCTTATTAATATAGATCTGCAAGGTCTCCAGCAATTCCGGCGAAGAGATAAGAGAACCTTTAATATAGGAGTGATTAATAAACGAATCTATACCTATCTCGCTGATTCTGGATAAAAAGGATACAACCATATAATGAATAACTCTCTTTTGAAGATTTAATTTTTCACTAATTTGCATAGCACTGATTGCTTGATGATAGCTCTCAGAAATAGTGTCTACATGACTTCCAACACTGATCTTTATAGTCGAATTTTCATTAGTTAACAGGTCAGCCAAGGGTTTGACTCCGCTATTATCCTGTAGCAGGATGATGGAATGCTCATCTTCCTCAAAAACAGGATAATTGATTCTTTTAGGACTTGGCTTTGGCTTTGCAATCAGGACAGATGTTTTTCTTGTCAGATCAAGCTGATAATTCAGGGCTTCCCTTTTTATTTCATCTGAGTATTGGTACTTCGTTTCTACTAATAACTTAAGAAACGCGGACTTCTTTTTACTAATCTCCTCCATACTCTTCAACGCGATTTCTTGTTCAATTAACAGAGAGACTGTGGTTTTGACTAGTTTGCAAAAAGGGATTACCTCACCCGGCTCGCCACTAATCCCAATAACACCTACCATCTTTTGATTAATGACAATCGGTTCATTTGTACCCTTTTTTTCGTACCTATTATCCTCTGTTATTGTAATCATCCTGCCTAAACGTAGGGCTTGGACTGCTCCAGTATGAAAGGTTCCGATTCTGTCCTTACTCCCGCTGCCGATAATGATGCCCTTTTCGTTCATAATATTGATATTATATGGAATATCCGCCATCATTTTATCGACAATATGTTGCGCCTGTTTATTAGTTAACTGATACATGGTGAACAAAACCTTTCTTTATTTCTGTACCGCCTTATCTTATGATCCGTAAATCTTCTCCTATATTTCCATTATAAACTAACAAACCTCTCATCACTTTCTTTGTGCGTTTGCACAAAGAAAATCATCTATCCATCAATAGAATTGTAACCGCTACCAAACTATAATAAGACGTATTCCACACTACTTAGGAGGTTACAAGATGGACGGGATTATGATTAGTTGGATTGGGGCTTTAGCTGGTCTGGCAATAGCCATTATCTTAATCTTAAAAAAGCTGAACCCGCTGTATGCTCTATTTTTAGGAGCCATACTCGGATGTTTAATAGGTGGAGCTAACCTTGAGGAAACAATCAATATACTTGTTGGCGGCACTCAAAGTGTTATGGGGACTGTTATTCGTGTTCTTGCCGCTGGAGTTTTGGCTGGTGTCATGATGGAATCCGGGGCTGCAGAAACAATCGCCCAATCTATTGTTTCTAAATTAGGGGAAAAGAAGGCTCTCATTGCATTAGCTCTTGCCACCATGATTATTACAGCGGTTGGGGTATTTATCCCTGTAGCTGTCCTGATTGTAGCGCCTATCGCTTTATCAATTGGTAATAAAATGGGCATTTCAAAAATTGCTCTATTATTAGCACTATCCGGAGGAGGAAAAGCGGGTAACATCATCTCGCCAAACCCGAATACAATTGCAGCAGCCCGAGGGTTTGATTTAGAACTTAGCGATGTAATGATTGCAGGTCTTATCCCAGCAATTTTCGGCTTAATCGCAACTGTTCTCATCGCCACTTTAATCAAAAATAAAGGCGAAAAAGTTTCAGATAATGAGGTTGTGGATCTTGATCATGGTTCAGCTAACTATCCTCCACTGAATAAAGCAATCGTAGCTCCATTAGTAGCCATTATCTTATTAATGATTAATCCAATCGGTTCAATTTTAAATATAGAGGCCTTATCCAGCTTTAAAGTAGATGCTATGTACATTCTCCCCCTTGCAGGTATCATTGGAACAATAGCTATGGGGAAATCAAAAAATTTATTGAAATATACAGCATCAGGCTTGGATAGAATGACAGTAACTGTGTTAATTCTAATTGGTGCAGGTGCCATCGGAGGATTAATTTCTCAATCCAATCTATCCGCACAGGTTGTTTCATTAATTGAAGCTACCGGTATCTCTGGTACATTCCTGGCACCTATAGCAGGTATTTTAATGGCAGCAGCCACTGCCTCTACATCTACTGGCGTTATTATTGCCACAGGATCATTCAGCGAAGCTATTTTAGACATGGGAGTTGCACCACTTGCCGCTTCAGTTATGGTTCACTCAGGTGCAACAGTAATTGATTCATTACCGCACGGAAATTATTTTCATGTTACAGCGCAAAGCATGAACATGTCCATTAAACAAAGGATGTCCGTAGTCGGCTACGAAGCAATTGTCGGTGCAACCATGACGATTGTAGCCACCATTTTATTCGGATTTATTTTATAACAGGAGGGGTTACAATGAGCAAAACGTTTGTACTTGCACCAGATTCTTTTAAGGAAAGCATGACAGCAAAAGAGGTATGCATTGCAATGGAAGCAGGTATTAAAAAGGTCTATCCAGATGCAGATTTTATCCATGTTCCGATGGCAGATGGCGGAGAAGGTACTGTCCAGTCACTCATTGATGCAACAGGCGGCACTCTCTATTCATTAGACGTTACAGGTCCACTCGGCAACCCCGTAACTGCTCGATATGGAATTATGGGGGATCATGAAACCGCAGTTATTGAAATGGCAGAAGCCAGCGGTATTCACTATGTCACCCAAGAAACAAAAAATCCACTCATTACTACTACATATGGTACAGGTGAATTGATTCGCGCCTGTTTAGATAAAGGGATTAAAAAAATCATCATTGGAATTGGCGGCAGTGCTACTAATGACGGAGGAACAGGTATGGCTGAGGCGCTGGGTGTTCAGTTTCTTGATAAAGAAGGAAACCATATCCCTAGAGGAGGTGGCTACTTAAATCAATTGCATACAATTGATACGTCTAAAATAGATACACGTCTAGCTGATGTAACCATGATAGTTGCCTGTGATGTAACGAACCCTTTATGCGGCGAAACTGGAGCATCTCATGTTTTCGGGCCTCAAAAAGGCGCCACACCTGAAATGGTTAAACAGCTAGATCAGAATCTAGCGCATTATGCTGACATGGTAGAGCAGCAATTAGGACAAGCTGTTCGGAACACCCCAGGCTCTGGAGCTGCTGGTGGCCTGGGTGCTGGCTTACTCCTGTTTACAAATGCCACTCTTCAAAAAGGGATTGACATTGTAATCGAATTCAGTGGGTTACGAGAAAAACTTAAGAACGCTGACTACGTGTTCACAGGCGAGGGCGGCATTGACTATCAAACGCAATTTGGCAAAACACCTTATGGGGTCGCGCAAGCTGCAAAAGAACTTGACAAAAAAGTAATAGCAGTTGCCGGATACATTGGGGAAGGTATTGAAGAGCTTTACGACAAAGGAATCGATGCCATCTTCGGAATCATCCCAGAACTCGCACCCCTAGACCAAACCCTAAAAAACGGCCCTAAAAACATAGAAAGAACCTGTGAGAATATTGCAAGAGTGCTGAAGGGCCTTGATCAGGAGTAAGGAGCATAAGACAGAGGCTCGGAGGGGATGTTCTTCCCCCGCAGAGGCTATGCTTATGTCCCGAACTCCTAGGCCCTGAAGCCGGACTACTCAGAGTGCTGAAGGACCTTGATCAAAGGTACGAAGACTAAAAACGCCACGGTTTATAGACCTTCAAAAGACCTTTAGAACCCTCATCTCGGAGGCTTCTGACACTCATTTGTTTGCCGTTAGGAACCTATGCCAGATCTGATAGGCTTAAGTGTAGTTCCTAACGTTACAAATAATAAAAGAGGCCGGGACATAAGTATTTCAGTTAATGATAAATCCGAACTATTTAGGTGATATTTTAATTGGATATTCGCCGGCTAGTGTGAGTTTTATTTGTTTTCATAGATAGGTTCATGCTGCATACCCTTATTCATATCTAGTGGAATGGAGCGGAAGCCACTCGACTCCTGCGGGAAGTAGAGGAAAGGCTGAGACCTGAGCAAGGCGCAGCCGAGGAGGCTAAAGCCTTCCTCCCCGCGGAAAGCGAGTGGCGCTGTAGCGCAATGGAACGGACTTTTTTCTCCAACTTAACTCCTTATCATGCAACAAAGTCTACTAGAATTAATTTAGATATCTTCGTCTTTCAGCATTGTTTATAAGTTAGTGTCCCAGCCTCTTTTTTAGTCATTATAATCCTCTTATCCCTTTTGATAGTCTCTGCCTATTCTATTTTATGAAATACCAAACCAATTTCTCATGTCTTCTCCAAAATAACCGATTACTTTGACATCCATAATACCTATATTTAATTATGAACTGAGTAATAATAACTAGTTTTTTAACCTGAACCAATATAATTAATAGTAGTATTTAACTGTTATCCTAGATACCTATCCATATACCACTTTAAATTTGATATATTTGTAAGCGGAGCCTAAAACTCTCAAAAAATACAAAGGATAGGTGCCTCGTATGAAACTATGGAGTAGTATTAAAGGTCGGATCTTTTTAACAAGTACAATGGCAATCAGCTTGGTAGCAACCTCTTTTATGACAAGTGAAGCAGAAGCCACCAAGCACAAGCATCACAAGCCTAAGGGACAATCACAAGTAGAACTCCGTATTATGGAAACGACAGATATTCATACTAATCTTTTAAGCTATGATTATTATAAAGATAGCTCCGCCCCTAACATTGGTTTAGCTAAAACAGCTACTCTCGTAAAAAAAGCACGTTCAGAAGTAAAAAATTCTGTATTAGTTGATAATGGCGATTTAATTCAAGGGACACCTCTTGGCACATATAAAGCTAAAATCGATCCGTTAGAAAGAAGAGAAACACATCCAGCCATAAAGGCTATGAATATCATGGATTATGATATAGCGACTCTTGGAAACCACGAGTTTAACTATGGGTTGAAATATCTGAACGAAGTATATAATGACGCTGATTTTCCTGTCATTAATGCAAACGTATACATTGATGATCAGGATAACAATCCAAGCAATGATGTTCATAAATTCCAGCCCTATAAAATCGTCAATAAAAAAGTTAAAGACCAATCCGGAAAAACCAAAATCATTAAGATTGGCTATATCGGTTTTGTTCCACCACAAATCAACGAATGGGACAAGGCCCATCTTGATGGAAAGGTCATTACAAAGGATGTTGTAGCAACTGCTAAAAAATACATTCCTGTCCTAGAGAAAAAAGGTGCGGATGTGATTGTTGCTATGGCTCACTCCGGTTTTAATGGGAATCTCGATAATACGGAGGATACCGTATATGCTTTAAGCAAAGTACCTGGTATTGATGCTCTCACTTTTTCACACACACATAAAGTATTCCCAGCTAAAACCGATGCTGAATTAGATGCTTTATTCAAAGATTCTGCAGGAAATCCTCTTCCTGGTGTTGATAATACTAAAGGAACCATTAATGGCGTGCCTGCTGTTCAGGCAGGGTATGGTGGCGCTGCACTTGGAATTATTGATTTGACATTAAAGCAAGTAAAAGGTGAGTGGGAAATATCCAAATCTCAATCCTCCACAAGGAGTGTTGACGAGTCTATACAACCTGATAAATCGATTGTTCGTGCTGTTCAAAAGGATCACGAAGGTACGTTGAATTATATCGATACTCCTATCGGTACTACAACTGATGATATTTATAGCTACTTCGCACTGGTTCAGGACGATCCCTCTGTTCAGGTCGTTACGAATGCACAAAAATGGTATGCAGAAAAGTACATTGAATTAAATAAACCAGAATTAAAGGATCTGCCTATATTATCTGTTGGTGCTCCATTTAAAGCTGGCCGAAACGGTGTTGATGAGTTCACCGATATTAAAAAGGGCGATTTAACCATTCGAAGCGCCGGTGATTTATATCTCTACGACAATACATTGAAAGCCGTTAAAATCAAAGGCTCCGTAGTAAAAGAATGGATTGAAATGTCGGCAGGTAAGTTTAATATGATAGACCCTGCCAAAGAAAGTGAACAAGAACTATTGAACCCTTCCTTTGCGGTCTATAATTTTGATGTCATCGATGGTGTCAATTATCAAATTGATGTGACGAAGGCTCCAAAATATGCACCAAACGGTACTCTTATAAACCCAGAATCAAGCCGCGTAATTAATCTGGAGTACAATGGAAGTCCAATTGATCCAGATCAGGAATTTATCGTTGTGACAAACAACTATCGTGCCGGTGGCGGAGGTAACTTCCCTGGATTAAAAGGCAGTGAACTGGTCATTGATTCAGCAGATGAAAACCGCCAAGTTCTAATGGATTACATTTCTGAAGTAAAAGAAATTACACCAACTGCTGACCGCAACTGGTCTATTGCTCCAATATCTGGCGAAGTGAATGTCACATTTACCACTTCACCAAAGGCAGAAGAGTATATTACAGATGAAACACCGTTCACGTACACTGGAAAAACAGACTCTAAAGGCTTCGGAATCTTCAATATTGATCTAAATCGTGGAGTCAATGTTCAGTTACTGGGATTAAACGATTTACACGGACAGTTAGATACTGTCACTACTGTTGGAGATTTACCAACAGGACCTATTTCATATACAGCGGCAGCATTAAAGAAGGAAGAAGCTACAAATCCTAATACATTTCTAGTGCATGCCGGGGATATGATTGGAGGAAGTCCGTTAGTCTCCGCTTTATTTCAGGACGAGCCTACCGTTGAAATATTAGAAGCAATCGGATTTGATGTCGGAACATTTGGCAACCACGAGTTTGATGAGGGCATTGATGAACTAAAGCGTATGATGAATGGCGGCGACCATCCTAAAGGCAACGCTGACTATGACGGAATGAACTTTCCATTAGTTGCTGCCAATGCTTTTGACACTAGAGAGGGGAATTTAATCACCCAGCCCTATACAGTTTTAGAAGCTGAGGGCGAAAAAATTGGTGTTATTGGCGTTGTAACTCAGGAAACGCCTACTATGATCGTAACAAAAGGAAATGAATCATTAAAAATCACAGATGAAGTAGCTGCCATCAACAAATATACAGATGAACTTAAGAAACAAGGAATTGAGGCTATTATCGTGCTTGCCCATAATCCCGCAACGCAAACTGGCTATACCGATTCCTTCGATGCAAGCCGGATTGCAGAGCAGATTAATGATGAAGTCGATGTGATTTTTGCGGCACATAACCACGTAAACGTGAACCGCGTCGTTGATCAAAAATTGATTGTTCAAGCTTACTCCTATGGAAATGCTTTCTCTGATGTAGACATCACCATTGATCCACTAACAGGCGATATCGTCAGCAAAACAGGAAAAATAAACACTGTTTACCAAAAGGACTATGCTCCAGATTCTGAAGTCTCATCTATTCTAAAAAAATACTCTGATCGCGTAGAACCCATTAAGGCTCAGATAATAGGCAATAATACGGCTTCTCTTGAAAAAAGCTACCCAACTACAGCAAGAGAATTCAGTGACATTGCCCTCGGTAATTTAATTGCAGATGGTATGAAGGCAGCCATGGATTCAGATTTCGCCTTAATGAATGGCGGCGGTGTACGCTCTCCATTAGATGCAGGCGAGGTGACATTTGGTGATTTATTCGCCATTCAGCCCTTTGGTAATGTATTAAACAAAGTAAAGCTTAGCGGAGCTGATTTAGAAGTTGTTTTAAATGAACAAATCACGGCAAGAGGTTTAGATTATCACGTATCCGGTTTTAAATATACCTACACCTATGATGACCAAGCAAAAAACGGTAAGATAGTCGATATCCTTTTACCGGATGGCAGTAAAATCGATCCGAATAAAGAATACACAGTCGTGATCAACAATTATATGTATGGAAATATCAGTACGAGCTTTGGTAAGCTATCAACAGATATGGAAGTCGGACCAGCCGATATAGATGCAACTGTTGAGTTTGTAAAAACCTTGCCTTCCTCGTTTGAGTATAAGGCAGAGGGTAGAATTCAAAAAATAGATTAACAAGTGATTAAAGGACTGCCAATTTCATAATAGGCAGTCCTTTCTTAGTTTTACTTATTAAATAAACTTAAATATTGACCGTACCCCTTTTCCTCTAACTGATCTAGAGGGATAAATCGGAGGGCGGCGGAGTTAATACAATAACGCGCTCGATCCGGTCCAGGCCCATCATCAAAAACATGCCCCAGGTGAGAGTCTGATGTTTTGGATCTTACTTCAATTCTTCGCATCCCAAATGAAGTATCAAGTTTTTCCTCCATTTCATGTCGCTGTATTGGTTTCGTAAAACTCGGCCAGCCACACCCGGCGTCATATTGGTCAAGTGAACTAAATAAAGGTTCACCCGAAATGATATCTACATAGATTCCCTCTTCCTTATTGTCCCAATATTCATTTTTAAATGGCGGCTCTGTTGCATTATTTCTTGTCACCTCGTATTGGAGCGGTGTTAATTCTGCTCGAAGCTGCTCATCACTTTTTGTATTCTTCCAATTATCTCTTATAAAACGAGCACGACCGGATCCCTCTTTATAGAGATTATAGCGAAAAGGATTCTTCTTATAGTAATGTTGGTGCTTCTCTTCTGCTCTGTAAAATGGACCAGCCGGGAGTATCTTCGTTACAATTTCCTTCTGAAATCGTCCACTGTTGGCTAGTTCCTTCTTAGAATCCTCGGCTAAACGATGCTGCTCTTCATTATGATAAAAAATGGCTGTTCGATAAGAATCGCCCCGATCATTAAATTGCCCTCCGGCATCTGTCGGGTCAATTTGCTGCCAATATTGTTTAAGCAATGTTTCATATGACATTTTTTCAGGGTCATAAGTAATTTGAACAGCTTCATAATGGCCTGTTGTATCACTGCAAACCTCTTCATATGTTGGATTCTCCGTATGTCCACCCGTATAACCGGATACGACTTTTATAATTCCCGGCTGCTCGTCAAATGGTGATACCATACACCAAAAACAGCCGCCCGCAAATGTTGCCAGTTCCAACTGATGATCCATTCAGTATACACCCCACTATCATTATTTTGGGTAATCAACCCTACTATCTTTTCCAACCCTACTTCTATCGTATTCAAACTCATATGCGTATTTATATAAACAATAAAAATGATTCCTACTATGTATCTTATCCCTCAAGTAAAAAGGCTGCTCTAAATGGTTTTATATTAAGGCAATAATAAAGGCAGTGCAAACAAAAGGTCTCATTACCCTTTGTTTAACACTGCCCCTTTAATTCATTTATTTTTTAAATGTACCAGGCATAACGACTGCTTCGACAACTCCCCTGGCACAAAGTATTTCATCAGCATAAATCTCTGTTTCCACTTTCCACTTTTTCGGGTGGATTTCAGTTAAAGAACCGATTGCAATTAATGGGACTCCCTCAGGTGTCGGTTTCATAAAATCAACATGTAATGAAGCAGTTACGAATCGAGGTGGAATTGCATCATCTCCCACATCAAATCCGTTTTTTCGATGGAGAGCCAGAGAGGCAGAGCCAGTCCCATGGCAATCAATTAAGGATGCAATGACTCCTCCATAGACAAACCCTGGTATTGCCATGTGATCAGATTTTGGCTCATATACAGTTTTAGTCTTATTACCATCCCAGCCAGTTCGAAAATGATGTCCATCTTTATTCAGTCGCCCACAGCCATAGCACCAAGCAAAATCATCTGGATAAATATCCTGGATTGCTTTTTCAATCATCTTTATCACCAAATCACTCCTTACTAAAATGAGTAGCTAAAGATTTTTTCAATTCAATATGCATATAAATCTGAGCACATTATCCTTTGGTTGGGTTAATGGCTGCAGGTGCAACTTCTTTTTGTCATAATTATGAACCAGTCTTTTCGGATTCAATCCACATCTTCTGTTCTTCTTCCTCTACGATTCTACTTTTTTGTTGCTTTTTTAAATTAATATAGCCAATTGCTGTGACAGTGAACGCACCGAGAGCATCTACAATAATATCTCCCATCGTATCCATTACAGCGTCTCGCCCAATCAAGACAACTCCCTCTCCTGTAATGAATTTTTGCATGTTTGTTCCTAAGACACCATCAGCAAGAAACTCATAAATTTCCCAAACGGTTCCACAGGTTATTGCAAAACAAAAGGCGAATAGAGCCACAAAAAAGGGACTTAAATCAATTGTTTTCTTGGTATTGTTAAGGAAATTCACAATAATGAATCCTAACGCTCCCAGCATAGCTGCACTAAAGCAATGTAGAATTAAATCCCAGTAAGGAACTTTATAATAAAAGTTTCGAACCTCACCAAGATAGATCGCACAAAATAAAAAGATAAAATACATAATTTCCATGATATCCGGTATATCTATGCGGAAGCGATGTTCTAGTTGGGATGGCAGGAAAATAACTATACATCCTGTTAAACATTGCAAAATCATTAATACATAATCACTTTTCACACGTTCATATTCATTTTGGGCAACGCCTGATGGGGCATTGATTAACATGTATATAGCATAAATGACTGATATCGCGAGTAATAGCAGAACTACTCTAAAAGTCCAGTTTTTCCTTTTTTCATATTTTATGTATTCCACTTTAACCCCTCCTCTCTCTTATTTTACCTTTATTGCCCTACATATTGGTATGGCAAATGGGTACATTGCTATAAAAAGAGATTTATAATAGGATTCCATGCAATATTAGTCGCTAAAAGGCTATCGGCTTAACTAATTGTATGTTACACTCTCCTTTATTGGGTAATAATACCAAAATATAAGATGATGGTGGTGATAATATGAGGCTTCGTAATGGGATAACAGGATTCTTCGATTCAGCAGATAATCAACTGACACCAATGGACGAAAGGCAGTTCAAGCAGCTCTGTTATTCTATTGTTAATTACAATGGCGGAACGCTTAATAAATGGAGAGATCCTGCATATCCAACGAGTTTTTATCATGCACACATATCATTTAATAATGAGGAATTACATATTTTACTGAATAAGCATTATCCCTTGCTTGCTTTTGCCTCAAGTGTTGAGTATGAATACATTGAATTCATTGATCTCCCCCATCTTGTCGAGACATTTTCCTCTTTTTATAAAGTATTGCATACAAGTGAGCTGAACGAGACTGTCATTATTAAAAATCATTTAAAGCATGATTTTTTACAAAACGAACATGATTTAACTCTCGCTGAATTAGAGAAAATTAAGTATTGGAAACCTAATATAGTTGGAGAGATTATTTTTAACTATTGGGATTAGGAAACCAAGGGAACCTATTATAGGGCCTTCCTTGGATGATAGTAAAGGTAAAACAAGCAATCTATCAATCACCTATACCAACAGGCAAGTAATAGGATAGATTATTGGTAATCATTCCGCCAACCCTGTAGCCGAAGGCAGATGATTTTCCGTTAAGCAGGAAGCTTCCCAAGAGCAACCGGCCTTCCTGAAGCCCCTTTTCACTTAGATATTGTACAGTCGGCTGTTCCATATAAAGTTGATAAACTGAGGTGTACTCAGAATATGACTTTTGGCTATCTGCGTACATTAATCGGCCATTTTCACTAAAGATTTCAACTGTGTCGCCCTCACGCCCAAAGGCTGGTTTTTTCACATAAGGCAGTTGTTTTTTCAAAAAGGGCTCAGCTTCAAGGTATGTCGGCAGAAAATAATCCTCTACCCACTTATGTTCCTCCTCCGTAAAAAAAGGATGCCCCTCTTCATGCAATCCCCAAATGACAGCCTGAACTGCTTTATTTTGCAGTAAAAATGCCGATGGTGGATTCAGGATGGATAGCTTCCCCTCTTCCACTAACTCTAGCAACCATAAGCCAATTGTATTCCCATCTTTGTCCTGATCCATAATAATATTTTCAATCGGAAAAGTCTGCCGATAAAGGATATCAATCCTGACTCCATTCTCATCGAATAAGCCTACGCCTCTTTGAATTTGCAGCTTATGCAAGGGAGTGAACTTGGATGAGGGTACAGCCTGTTTAAGATACTGAACGGTTTCTCTGTCCTCAATATGATCCTCATGAGCCGTAAACACGATATGCGGAGCTTTTCCCTTACTGACTTGCTGGATACTTTCCTGAACTGCCTTATACAACTGCACCTCCAAGCCATCATTTGGATTCCCTGCCCCAAACTCTTTGCAAATACGTCCATTTATATGAAATAATTCTTTAATAAATGTAGGAGTATCTGAATTAATCTCGATACACTTATAACCATCTCCGTATGGAATTAGATCCAGGCGCGCGATCACACTTTCAGCCGGGTGAACTTTAAGTCTTAAAAAAGAGATTGTCTCTTCTGGATAACCCATCTCGAGAAAAGTTTCATATGGAACTTTACGTAATAGTGACGCCATTTTCGAGTATACCTTGCCGATTCGTTCAGTAACTAGGCGTATATGTGCTGCCTCTTGCCTGCCTATCAGCTTCATATCATATAAGGCATATTCCTCACCATAAAGATTAGCCCAAAAGCCCTCTATATGATCATAAAATTTGCTTCTTCTTTCATGGTACTTATCCATCAACATCATCTAACTCCTTAACATAAATCACATAAACACCCCGGTCTTCATCAATCTCAGTGGACGTCACTAACATCTGTCCGGCGCCCGGTACATCAACTACATCCTTCAAGAGATAGCGGAGTACTTCATAATGATTCTCGTAAGGAGTGCAAGAAAGCAGCCGATAGTTTTCCCGTAATTCATGGTTTCGAAATTCAATATGAATCCCTTGACCACGGTAGTTTTTTTCTTTCTCCCCCTGCAAATTCCTCCCTGTTTCCTTAACCACAAGGATTTCCTCTTCAGCAGACATTTCATTCGATATTAGCTCATATTGTGTTCCTCTTACAATAAAATACGTACAAAGCTGTCTGGCATAGCACTCATCCACCCCAACAGTTGGGAGATTGTATTGATAAAAGGGCTCAAACCGCTCATTTCCTTTATCTAAATAATACGTTAATTGCTTCACTCCACTTACCTGCCTTATTTAATAGGATAGACATTTCGCTAAAATTAACCCCACAGCCAGTGACAACGAGACTAACATGATTCCAACAGCATGATTATCTTCCTCGATTGCTTGATGAATGCTAAACCTTATCGTAAGAACCTCGGCAAGCAAGAACACAACAATCTGTGAGACAATCCCGATAACTCCCCATATCACCATATCTCTAAGTGATACGGAATATTCAATTGCTGCCCCAAGTACGATTGAGAGCCCAACGATCTTACCGCCGAGTGACATGGCTGCTGTAGAGTTCTTCTCAGAAATCAGCTTGAATTCCCTCAGCTTTGGCGTACTTATAGTAAATAAAGCAATCCCTGCAGCAAGCAATAACAAGGCTACTCCTAAATATGAAAGAAAATTAAGATATAAATTCATATAAATCCTCCTTTTTCAAAGGCTTAACCTCCAAAAGATTTTGTTCCGCTGCCAAATCCCGAACTAGCCTTAATCCCCCCCTTAAAAGAAGAACTATTTTTATAGGATTGGTAGCCCTTATTGTTCAGAAGCATGCTTCGATTTCCATAAAAATAACCGCCATAATAATAATGGCCGTGATACCTCGAGTTGTCATCATCACACTCCCAAACACCATCATCATCATCCCATTTCCAATCTCCGCAGTCTGAATCTGTGGGTTTTGGAGGAAGATCTGCATTTGATGTCCCACACCCGACCAAACCAATGGTCAACGCAGTTACAGTCACACCAATCATGATTTTTTTGGTTTTATTCAATCATCTCACCTCAATCCCTCTTTCGTTATATTTTACTAAATACTTCCAATAAAAAGTATAATAATTGGAAGAAGAATTTATGTCTTTCTCTTTAGTTATAGGGATTATTTATGTATAACACCTGCTTACGAAAGTATTTAGTATTCTAAAGTAACCGGCACCCTACTAACCAACACATATAATCCCTGCTGAAAAACTATTAAAGACGATTGATTTATTCTCCGAAAAAAATCACCTTCCTTACTCAGGAAAGTGATTTTAGATTAATATATTGTAAATTTACTACAATACATTTTTATTAAGAGTCGTTTTTTCTAAAGGTTCAGCTGTATTTGTTCTATTTCCGATTTTCTTGGTGACGAATAGACCGATCAGACAAATCAGAGCAGCTCCGGCAAGCCAAGCCCAAGTATGTACACCAAAGCCTATTTCACTTGCGAGACCGAGTTTTGAGAATACGATATAAAAAGCAGTGACACAGAAGATCATTCCCCAGGCAGCTTCCTGACGATATTTCCATGGATCCAGGTTTACAAGATTGCGGCTTGGAAGAACGTATGCCTCTTCTCTTGGTTTGATTTTACCGATTATCAACATAAGCAGACAGCTGATGACAAACAGAATAGCCAATTGATATAAGAAGCTCATCTCAGGTTTAACAACCAGCTGAAGGATTGCATACGTTGCAATAAAGAAGGTTATGGCTATTTTCGCTGCGATAGCTGGAACTCTCTTTGTCACATAACCAATAAAGATAATCGTGAAAATCGGTACATTGAAAAAGCCGTTTATAACTTGTAAGTATTGGAACAACCCGCTTGGTGCATACATAATCAGTGGTGCGATAAACATGGAGATCAGAGCAATGAAGACACCGAACCATTTCCCTTTCCTGACAATTTCCTCATCAGATTTATTTTTTCCAAAGGTTGGCGCATACACATTGATCGCAAATAAAGTTGACGCGCTATTTAAGATTCCATTAAAGACACTTAATACAGATCCAAACATAGCAGCTGCAAACAAGCCAATTAACGGTTTCGGCATTACTTCTGTTACAAGAGCTGAATACATTGTGTCTGGGTTAGCTCCCGTATTACCGATAATCTGAAATGCCATAATCCCAGGGATAATAACAATAATCGGTGTAAAGATTTTCATTAAACCGACAAACATGATCCCCTTTTGTCCTTCTTTTAAATCCTTGGCTGCCAAAGCACGTTGAATAATAGATTGATCAGTTCCCCAATAATAAAAGTTCACTAGTAAAAGGCCCGTTAAAGCCGCTCCAAATGGAACAACATCATGATTGGTACCAATTGCATTAAACTTTTCAGGAGTCGCTGCAACAAATTGTGAAAACCCTTGAGATATGCTGCCGTCTCCTAAAGTAAGCAACGCAAAAATTGGGACTAATAAACCGCCAATGGCCAAAGCAACTCCATTAAATGTATCTGAAATCGCAACCGCTTTCAATCCACCCAATACTGCATAGAAGAAGCCGATTATTCCGATTAACCACACCATAATCCAAATGCCAGCCTCATAGCTGATATGAAAAGTGCTTTCAATATCAAACATTTGGCTTAATGCAATGGCGCCCGAATAAAGGGTCGTTGGTAGCATATTTAACACATATCCCAACAAGAATAATATCGACACAAACGATTTAACTTGACTGTCATACCGATCTTCTAAAAATTCAGGAATAGTTGTGATTCCTTGTTTTAAATAACGTGGAAGCAAATAAATAGCTACTAACGCCAAAACGAATCCGGACGTAACTTCATAAGCCATGTTACTCATATTCCCCGCAAAGGATTGCCCGCTCATTCCAACGAATTGTGTGGCATTTAGGTTCGTTAATAGCAAGGACATCCCAATAACGCCCCATGTTAAACTTCTCCCACCTAAGAAATAATTATCCTTAGATACTTTTCCTTTAACCTTTTCTTTCCTCAATTTTGAAAATGTATAGTAGGCAACTACACCCGTAAAGAGAATAAAAGATAGTATGATATACCACTGCACAATGGTTCCCCCCTGTTGACTTATTATAAAAACGTTTTCATGGGTATCATAATAAATTTTAGTAAATTAATCAATTTATTTACTAAATACATTGAAAATAAATTGATATCTTCCAAAAATAGAATCAAGGGATTATTATCATGATTGATCGGAAATAGCTATCTATATTTTAGGTATTTCACACTTCCATCCTTTACACCTTTCCTTAATAAAACGAAAATAATCTAAAGAAATTTACTAAAAAGTATAGTATACTGAAAGCGCTAAAATAACCGGATTTTACTTTTAGAAAAGAAAGGGGGCAGCTGTCCAATGGCCACCATTAAAGATATCGCAAATATGGTTGGAGTTTCGATTGCGACCGTTTCAAGAGTGCTTAATTACGACAACTCTTTATCAGTCAGTGATGAGACGAAAAAAAGGATTTTTGAAGCGGCTGAAGAATTAGACTATCAAAAAAAACCTAAACGCAAACCTATCATGTATAAAGTAGGAATCGTGAATTGGTATACTGAAAAAGAGGAATTAGACGATCTTTATTATATGGCAATCAGACTTGGCGTGGAAAAGCGCCTGGAATACCACAATATGAAGTTCACTAATTTTTCTATAGAGCATTTGCGTTCCCTCCAAAATGAAGGATTTCAAGGAATTATCGCAATTGGTAAATTCAGCGAAAACCAGGCTGAGGAACTAAAGAGTGTGTCAAGTAACCTTGTTTTTGTAGATAGTTCACCTAATGACGATCAATTCGATTCTGTTATAGTTGATTTCGAAAAAGCCACACGAAATATTCTTCAATATTTTCTGGATCAAGGACACACTAAAATTGGCTACTTAGGTGGGCGGGAAATTTATAAGGATCACACTTCCAAAATTGACGATCCTCGAAGAACTAGTTTTGAACGATTTCTATCGGACATGGGCCTCTATCAGGAAGCTTATGTGTATGAAGGCAAGTTTTCTGTTGAAGATGGATACCACCTGATGAAACAAGCAGTCAAGGACCACGAAGATGAAATTCCTACAGCCTTTTTTGCCGGAAATGACTCTATTGCTGTTGGAGCATTAAGGGCCCTTCAAGATGCAGGTGTCCGCGTACCGGATCAAGTTAGTATTGTTGGAGTAAATGATATTAGCATTTCAAAATATATGTCTCCCCCTTTAAGCACGGTTAAGGTCTATACCGAATTAATGGGTGAAACGGCAGTAGATTTATTGCTTGAGCAGTTTTCTGGAAGACAAGTCTCAAAGAAAGTAAGTATAGCTACACAACTTAAAATAAGAGGAAGCTCCAAATAAAGCGCACAAATAAATGTGCGCTTTTTTGTATGGTAAACTAATTAGTAAAAATTTTAGTAAAATTAATTGACGTACTTTACTAATTTTTATTACAATAAAGTTGGATACGCTTTCAAAAAAAGGAAATATACTCTCGTTAAAAAGCAAACTGTTCGATTCACTAATTATAAAAAGCTTTACCTAAAATTTAGAGGGAAGTGACCAATATGGACCATCAAAAACTATTATCTGCATTTCACAGTATATTCTCAGGCAGTATGAATGATAAGGTTCGTACCTTTTTTTCACCTGGCCGAATCAACCTAATCGGTGAGCATACTGATTACAATGGTGGGTATGTTTTCCCATCTGCCATCACCTATGGCACATATGGGTTAGTACGACTGCGTGGAGACCGCACTATTCGGCTATATTCACTGAATTTCAAAGAGGTCGGGATAATTGAATTTTCTTTAGATGATCTGGATTATGACCCATCCCATCAATGGGCGAACTATCCTAAGGGAGTACTTCGATATATAGCCGAGAATGGAAATAATCTGCCGAACGGCCTTGATATTCTCATATACGGCAATATTCCAAATGGAGCTGGCCTTTCTTCCTCTGCTTCACTTGAAGTTTTAATCGGTGTAATGGTAAATGAAGTCTTTCAATTAAAGATAGACCGTATCGAGTTAGTAAAAATTGGTCAAAAGGTGGAAAACCAGTTTATTGGAGTAAACTCCGGTATTATGGACCAGTTTGCAATTGGAATGGGAAAAGCAAAATCAGCTATATTGCTTGATTGCCAGACTTTAAGCTATGAATATGCCCCATTTGATATAGCAGATCACCAGATTGTCATCATGAATACGAATAAACGAAGAGAACTGGCAGATTCAAAATATAATGAACGGCGAAGCGAATGTGAAGCAGCGCTTGCAAGACTGCAAACAGCAACTGATATATCCTCCCTTGGAGAACTATCTATCGATCTTTTTGATCAACATAAAGCTGTCATTGCCGATTCCACACTTGAAAAACGGGCACGCCATGCAGTTTATGAAAATGAACGCACAAAAAAAGCCTTTCAAGCCTTACAGGATGGTAATTTAGTCCAATTCGGTATCTATATGAACGAGTCCCATATTTCACTTCGGGATGATTACGAGGTAACCGGACCGGAACTCGACGCATTAGTGGAGGCAGCCTGGCAGCAAGAAGGTACCGTTGGCTCTAGAATGACGGGGGCCGGTTTTGGCGGCTGTGCGATTGCATTGGTTCAATCAGCTCATATCGAACGTTTTATTCAGGAAGTCGGCGATGCGTACAAACAAACAATCGGTTATGAGGCAGACTTTTATGTTGCCAGCATTGGTGATGGAACAAAGGAAATTATAACGGAGGCGATTGTATGAGTACACTAGTTCTTGGTGGGGCTGGTTATATTGGTTCCCATGCCGTATACCAACTACTCGACGAAGGTTACGACACAGTGGTGGTTGATAATTTACAAACAGGCCATAAAGGAGCCATACATCCAAAGGCAAGATTTTATCAAGGAGATATTCGAGACAAGGACTTTTTACGCGAAGTTTTTACGAAGGAAAAGGTAGACGCTGTACTTCATTTTGCTGCCTATTCACTTGTTGGAGAATCTATGGAAAAGCCGCTCGAGTATTTCCGTAATAATGTATATGGAACACAAGTACTGCTTGAAGTGATGAACGAGTTCAATGTTAAGCATATTGTCTTCTCCTCTACCGCAGCTACATATGGAGAGCAGGAACAAACACCGATTACGGAAGAAATGCAGACAAATCCAACGAATGCCTACGGTGAAACAAAACTGACGATGGAGAAATTGATGAAGTGGTGTGATACAGCCTACGGCATGAATTATGTGTCGCTCCGTTATTTTAACGTTGCCGGTGCCCGTTCAACCGGGGAAATTGGTGAAGACCATCATCCGGAAACACATTTAATTCCAGTAGTACTTCAAGTAGCATTAGGACAGCGAGAATCGATTTCCATTTTCGGAGAGGATTATCCAACGGAGGATGGCACATGTATCCGTGATTATATTCATGTTGAGGACTTAATTGATGCTCATATTTTAGCATTGAAGTATCTTCAAAACGGTGGAGAAAGTAATATCTTTAACCTTGGCAGCAGCAATGGATTTTCAGTCAAGGAGATTGTCGAAGCAGCCAGAGCTATAACAGACCACGAGCTTCCCGCTAAAATCGCCCCTAAAAGATCCGGTGATCCAAGTACGCTAATTGCCTCTTCTGAAAAAGCCGGGCGCATTTTGGGCTGGAGACCAAAACGGACGTCCATCCAAAATATTATTACCGATGCCTGGAAATGGCATCAGGCCCATCCAAACGGCTATGGAGATAAGTAACCTAGTTAAATCGATTAAAAGGAGAAGATATCATGGAGATCTATGCAGCAGTTCAACACCTTTTGAATCAGGCTAAAAGATTACAAATGCTTGATTCAGCAGATGAAATATACGCCAGAAATCAGATATTGTCACTGCTTCATTTAGATGGCTTTTCGAAACATCCAGTAAAGAACGAGCTGTCGATCCCAGATTTATTGGATGTTATCGCTGATTATGCTGTTAAAACTAGCATTATTGAGGATTTAATAGTCAATAAAGATATTTTAAAGGCCAAGATAATGAATGTATTTATGCCAAGACCTTCAGAGCTAAATTACACTTTTTATCAAAAGTATAAAGAATGCCCTGAGGAAGCAACCAAGTATTTTTATGAGTTAAGCCAGAATAGCAATTATATCCAAACTAAACAGATTGCGAAAAATATCAGCTACACGGTTGATACGGATTATGGGGAACTGGACATAACAATTAATTTATCAAAGCCTGAAAAGGATCCTAAACAAATCGCATTGGAGCGCGAGATGAAGCCTGCTACATCTAATTATCCAACTTGTCTCCTTTGTATTGAGAATGAAGGATACGCAGGACGGTTAAATCATCCTGCCAGGTCCAACCATCGTATGGTCCACATTCCACTCGGGGAAGAATCATGGTATTTACAGTACTCACCATACGTATATTATAACGAGCATTGCATTCTGTTATCGGAACAACATCGTGATATGAAAATTAATTTCCATACGTTCACCAATTTGCTGATGTTTGTTAAAAAGTTTCCGCATTATTTCTTGGGATCTAATGCCGATATCCCTATTGTAGGGGGATCTATTTTAACCCATGACCATTATCAAGGCGGACGATATGAGTTCGCAATGGCCCGAGCGAAGGAAGAAGGGACTTTTTCAATTAAAGGGTTCCCTTCTATTTCTGCAAATATCGTGAAATGGCCTATGTCCGTAATTCGTATAAAAGGAGTTCGTCTGGAGGAAGTTGCAGGCGCAGCTGATCGGATACTCAAAAAATGGATTCACTATAGTGATCCATCAGTTAATCTTGTAGCCTATTCCGGAGATACCCGTCACAACACCATAACACCGATTGCAAGAATGCGAGATGGCCAATTTGAGCTTGATCTTGTTCTTCGCAATAATCGAACAAGTGAAGAGCATCCATTAGGAATCTTTCACCCTCACCAGGATGTTCACCATATCAAAAAAGAGAATATTGGTTTAATAGAAGTTATGGGTCTTGCTGTATTACCTGCCCGCTTACAAAAGGAGCTTATTGAGGTTGAAAAATATCTGCTCAATCAACGCAATGAAGTGGCAGATTATCACCAAGCCTGGGCTGAAGATCTAAAAGTAGTTAACGGGAAAGAAATTACTTCTGAATCTGTAAAAATGATTATCTCTCAGGCAGTCGGTTCCAAATTCCTGAGATGTTTAGAGGATGCCGGTGTATTTAAACGGACCCATGAAGGAAATCAAGCATTCAAACGATTTATCGATATACTCTAACCGTAAAAGAACTTAGTTAGAAGAGAAAAAAGAAGGCAGATTTACGCCTTCTTTCTTCATTCCATTCATCTATACCAGTTTACGATTCCTTAAAATGGATTTGTTGCAATAAAACTTGCCGTTTTCACGTAAACACGAGGGTTCAATTTTAATTGGTCGACTATAAATTCTGCAAGATCCTCAGGCTGAATGAATTTTGAATCGTTATTCTCTTTAATTAAATCGAGGTCGAGAGCCAAATCTGTAGCAACTGTACTTGGTGTCAAAGCTGATACCCGAATATTATTCCGGCGAACTTCCTGCGCAAGTGATTCGGTAAAGCCAATCACCGCGAATTTTGAAGCACTGTAAGCACTGGATGTAGCTGCCCCATTTAATCCATTAGTGGAAGAGACATTGATAATATCTCCCCCATTTTTTTCTATTAGTTGAGGAAGTACAGCTCGTGTCACGTAATAAGTACCCATTAGGTTTATATCTATAATCCTTTTCCATTCCTCCGGATCCATCTCCGAAACTGTTCCGAATGTTGCAATTCCTGCATTATTTATCAAAATATCAGCAGTGCCTAAATTCTTGGTTAACACTTCAATTGCTGCTTCTACCTGTTCCTTTGATGAAATATCAGCTGTTGCATAAGATACTTTTACGCCTAAACCTTCTATTTCAGCAGCTGCCTTTTTAAGATTTTCCTCTGACCTTGCAAGCAAACCAACGTTTACACCCTCTTTAGCCAGTGCAATTGCTGTCGCTCTACCAATCCCTCTGGCTCCGCCAGTGATAAACGCAATCTTTCCCTTTAATGTCTGTGCCATAATTAGAAGCTCCTTTCCAAATCAACCTTGAAGTTCTCTTTCTCAGTATAATACGCAGCAGTTAATAAGACTAAAGGTATGCACCCGAGCTTCCTACCTATAACGCCAATTATATCAATAAGACAAATCTCATAGTCCAAAGTTTGAATTTCTTGCATTCACCTTTCTGGGCAATGACACATAAATTGTATAGGAAGCGTCAGGATTATTTATGATGATTTTATCATTTATGATTAACCGTAAAGACTATAAAACTTAGTTTTTCAGGAAAGGAATAATGCCGTGAATTTTATGTCATTTCGAGGTATTGTAACCGACATGAATGATTTTATGATAGGACAAAACGGGGAATCAGAGGGCTGTTTTAAACAACTTACAGTTGAAGATGGGAATAACGGAATAGTTAATTTCATCATATCACCGACTACTTACTTCGTAGAACAGGCAATTGTGGGCCTCGGTGATAAAATTACTGGTTATTATGATGGGGATGTACCAGTACCATTGATCTATCCGCCACAATATCGGGCTCTTATCGTTGTTAAGGAATATAACGATCAAAATGTTAAAGCAGATTATTTTAACAACCAACTGGTAAGCCGTGATGGTCAATTACAATTAAACCCCTCCCCTTACACTCCTATCATTTTAAGAAATGGGCAGCCATTTTCAAAAAATATCGGAAATCGGAATCTCATTGTCATCTATGGACCAGCTACAAAAAGCATCCCTGCCCAAACGACCCCCTATCGGATTATTGTTTGGTGCTAAAGTGGTTCCTAACTATCTATTTCTTCATATTATTTTAACTACACGCACGAAACTTCGTAATCAGCTACGTGCATGTTTGGTTAATTTTTTAACGCCCAATATTTGGATACACTTTTTTAGACAGACGGTTCTCAAAAACATTCAAATTTGCTTCACATTGATTTTCTCTTTCTTTGTGAGAAAAGGTATTCCTAATAATAGTTAATGCAAAAAACCTACATTCCAATGGATCTAGGTTTTTTCTATATTTTCATATTTGTATTATTTCAGAATTATTAATAGTAAATTACAAAATACTACAATTTTATCAGTAACTTCTACTCGGATATCTTTCTTTCGCTAATCTATCTAATAAGATGCCAATCTCTATTTAAAATCTATTTTTCATGCATACTAAATGACCCTCTAGATTTATTTTTCTTAATTTATCTTTATATTGTTTGGGTTTATTTTTATTATAAATTTGAAGAATCAGATAATTTAGTATATCATTTCTTTATTAGACTAAAGTACACACACTAAATTACTGTTCATCTAAGGGAGGGCTTATAACAGCATGACTGTATTGACAGAGTTTAAAGACACAGAAACAATCACTGCAAAAAATTATGTTAATGAAGTATTTGAAACAGTCAAAAAGCGAAATCCTAATGAAAGAGAATTTCATCAGGTTGTTAAAGAAATCTTTGATTCACTCGTCCCTTTATTTACTAGGCATCCAGAATACATGGAGCAAAGTATCCTTGAAAGAGTTGTAGAGCCAGAAAGACTGATTACCTTTCGAGTTCCTTGGGTCGACGATCAAGGCAAGGTACAGATAAACCGTGGATTCCGTGTACAGTATAACAGCGCCATCGGTCCCTATAAAGGCGGCTTGAGATTCCACTCTACTGTTAATGCAAGTATAATTAAATTTCTCGGCTTTGAGCAGATTTTTAAAAACGCTCTTACCGGTCAGCCGATTGGAGGAGGCAAAGGTGGGTCTGACTTTGATCCTAAAGGGAAATCTGATGGAGAAATCATGCGATTCACTCAAAGCTTTATGACGGAACTAAGTAGACATATCGGACCGGATATAGATGTACCAGCTGGTGATATTGGCGTTGGAGCACGAGAAATTGGATTTCTGTTTGGACAGTACAAGAGAATACGCGGAGGCTATGAGGCCGGTATTCTGACAGGAAAAGGACTTGGTTACGGCGGAAGCTTAACTCGAACCGAAGCTACTGGATATGGCACTGTTTACTTTGTACAAGAAATGCTTAAAGAACAAGGCCTTAGCTTTAAGGAAAGTACAGTGGTAGTATCCGGTTCAGGTAATGTCTCCATCTATGCAATCGAAAAAGCTACACAACTAGGAGCAAAAGTTGTCGCCTGCAGTGATTCTGACGGCTATATTTTCGACCCAAACGGTATTAACCTAGAAACCGTGAAACGTTTAAAGGAAGTTGAGCGGAAAAGAATCTCGGCATATGTAGAAGAACACCCACATGCACAATATACGAAAGGTTGCTACGGAATTTGGTCCATACCATGCGATATTGCCTTGCCATGTGCCACACAAAATGAAATTAGCGAAAAATCAGCGAAACTTCTGGTTGCAAATGGACTAAAAGCCGTCGGTGAAGGCGCTAATATGCCATCTAGCTCCGAAGCTATTGATGTGTTTTTGGATAACCATATCCTCTTTGGTCCAGCAAAAGCTGCCAATGCAGGTGGTGTAGCCGTTTCTGCCTTAGAAATGGCACAAAACAGCGCTCGATTATCCTGGACATTTGAAGAAGTCGATGCAAAATTGCAGGATATTATGACTAACATTTACAAGGAGAGCGTCAAGGCTGCTGAGGACTATGGCTACCCAGGCAATCTGGTGGTTGGCGCTAATATCGCGGGATTTAAAAAAGTAGCCGATGCCATGATTGCACAGGGAGTCATTTAACATTTTATTTTATGAGATATCATAATGGCCTCGCCCCTTATTGTTATCCTTATCTGATATGACTTCGGTTGGTATAGGCAAAGACACGCCAAAAGTCTATATCCAAGGTTACTTCAATAACTATATAAGATAAGATAAGATGAATACAAAAAGGATGTCTCTTAAGGCCAGACATCCTTTTTGCTTGAGTTATAATTCCGTAAGACTATGTGTTTTTCGTATTTTATAAGAATATCACTTTAAAATATATAAGTAAGCTTTTTACAACCAGGCCAGGTGCTAAAGTTGCGAAATTCCGCTTATGAAAAGATCTTCTATTTATATACTCAAGTCGTTATTAATTGGTCCTTTTGCTTAAGAAGATAGGCCATCAGCTTCTTACATTGAGGAATGGAAAAGCCTAAAATGGGACCCAATCCAAACGCAATGAACAAGGTTCCAATCCCAACAGGACCTCCTAACATCCAACCAATGAGAAAAACGATAACTTCAATTCCATTTCTGACCAACGGGATACTCCATCCCATTTTTTCAACAATTAATAACATAAAGCTGTCTCTAGGGCCTGCTCCAAAATCGGCAGAAACGTATAATCCAATACCATATCCCATTAAAATAACACCTATGATAAAGGCAATTGTTGCTCCTGCTAAATTATCAATACTAGGTAACATCCAATTAAAAAGATCAATAAATAAACCAAGCAACATCATATTCAGAAAGGACCCTATTTGGGGCCATGCTTTATTGAAAATTGAACTGATGAACAAAAGCAATAGACCACTAATGATCGACCAAGTTCCTATAGTGAATCCGAATTTAGTAAATAGTCCATAATGAAAAACATCCCATGGTCCAATCCCTAAAAACTTTCCTTTAATTGTTAGTGCTATACCAAATGCTAATACCAATAATCCGAGAATAAAAACAGACCAGCGTAACACCCATTTCCTCTTCATAACTCTGTCCCTCTAACTTATATTTTATTTTTTTACTATAACATTAAAGCAGGACAGAATACATAATTTATATTTTCTGAAATATAACCTAAAACAATTAAAAGTAAATCATCTTTTTGTAACCCTTCTTAATTCCTTAATTCCCATATGCCAACCAATCTTTTCATACTAAAGGAAGTTATTGATCTTTAACTATGACTGCTTCTTTTCATATACATTCCACAAGAAAAACATATTAAGATAAAACAAACACCTTACTTATGATATGGTTCCCCTCGATTAATCCGAAACGCGCGATACACCTGCTCCACTAAAATCAGCCTCATCAGCTGGTGAGGGAAGGTCATTTTCGAAAAAGACAGGGTGTCATTTGCTCTTTTCATTACATCTTTACTTAGTCCAAGCGATCCGCCAATGACAAAGGCTATCTTGCTTTTTCCGTAGGTGGCGAGTTTATCTATTGTTTCTGCAAGTTCTTCAGATGATTTCATTTTCCCCTCAATCGCCAAAGCAATAACATGAGTATCGTCAGAAATTTTTGCGAGGATTCGCTCTCCTTCTTTCGCCTTGACTTGCAGCATCTCCATCTCACTTAATGTTTCAGGTGCTTTCTCATCGGGTATTTCAATTATGTCTATTTTGGCATAGGCCGATAATCTTTTTACATATTCTCCGATACCCTGTTTTAAATATTTCTCCTTCAATTTACCTACAGTTATTATCGAGATATTCACATGTTACCCTCACTTTACAAACATTTTATCCACAGGAGTTATCCACATATACACAACCATCGTCCACATATTGTGCCCGAATATTAGTTCGCCACAATATATACAGCAGGTTGTCCACAGTATTCACAGGTGAATTCATTAGAATTGTTAGTAACTTCTTTATTTTCTTCCTCTGAAATCATATTTATAAAAGGAGGGACTTCCGTCTCATCCACGATTGTATCAAGTCCAACTTCTACATGATCTTTACAGCAATAAATTTTCATATTCATTCTCCTTTTCTTGTTGTCTTTTGTAATATCTGCTTCATTTTAAGCCCGCATATTTAAAGCAGGGAATTTGGAATCCCCTGCTTTCGTACCTAACTATATCACATTTGGGCTTCAATCAATGTCATTTCGGTTGACGCTTTTTGTCCATTCCTATAGTATGTCACTTTCATTTTATCGCCAATCTGCTTATTTACATATAAATGTTTACGGAGCTCCGGAACATTAGCGATTTTCTTCCCATCCAGCTCCACAATGACATCGAACTCCTTTAACCCGGCTTTAGCAGCCGGAGAACCTGGTTCAATACTTGTAATGACGACACCTTCTGTCACACCAGTAGGTAATTTCAATGTTTCCTGCCTCTGATAATTGGTCACTTCATTCAAGGAACGAAGACTAGTTCCCATATAAGCCCGTTTCACTTTTCCATGTGCCTCTAAATCCTCAATAATCGGTATAGCATAATTGCTTGGAATCGATAATCCAATTCCCTCAACGGATGACTCGGCTATTTTCATGGAGTTTATCCCAATCACTTGGCCGCCTATATTAATTAAAGCACCTCCGCTATTCCCTGGGTTAATCGCTG
Source organism: Pradoshia sp. D12 (assembly GCF_008935075.1). NCBI lineage: Bacteria > Bacillati > Bacillota > Bacilli > Caryophanales > Bacillaceae > Pradoshia > Pradoshia sp. D12. The sequence goes on from NZ_CP044545.1 coordinate 3,907,794, forward strand.
CATCTGTCTGAATAACCTCTGCATTCCAGTCCTCCACACCATCTGAATTCACATCAATCGGTATAGTTCTGTTCAAACCCGAGATAATCCCTTGGGTCACGGATCCGGAGAAATTCAAACCTAGTGGATTACCAATTGCAATAACTGGTTCTCCGGCTTTTAATTTATCAGAATTACCAAATTCAGCAACTACATCAATACCCTTATCATCTATTTGGATAACAGCTAAATCTGTCCATATGTCGCTTCCTAAAAGTTCTGCCTTTGTTTTAGTACCATCAGCTAAAGTAACCTCTAAGGAAGATGCACCCTCCACCACATGATTATTGGTAACGATAAACGCTTTTCCATTCTCCTTTTTATAGATGACTCCTGAGCCTGTGCCTGCCTCCTGAGTTTCATTAAAAAAATCAGAGCCTTGGATATTTGTAATCCCGATTACCGCGTCTCCCGTTTTTTCAACAGCTTTAGTAACGTCAGTCGTCACATCCATAGAAACATTTTGAGTCAATTTGGATGCATCATTACCGTTATTTGTACTAGTATTCTGATTTAATCCATTATTATTCAAGTTGCCTGTCAATAGAAGGACTAATAATGCACCAATAATAGCACCAATTAAACCAGAGAGAAAATAGCCTGCTTTACTTCCTTTTCGTTTAGTTTGCTGTTGTTCTGACTGATTATAATCTTGATCATAATAGCCCATTTGCCAACATTCCCTTCACTATTTACTTATGTAGGTCTAGTATTTGTTGTTTTCCATTTTATAAACAAAAACAGCATCGAAAGGAAATTCTTGTTGCAGAGTTTAATGATATGTTTAATAACTAGTGAGTATTCTCCAACCTTTACCAACATTATATATATTACCTAAAAAAATAACAGAGGAAACCTCCTCTGTTAAACAAGTATTAATTCAGTTGGTTCGTTAGGATCCGTATCATACAGGCTAAATTGCTCTCCCGCTCTGATCCCTTTTGTTTCAAGTGTTTGACTGACAGACATACGTGCCAGATCCTTCATATTATTGTCCTTACTTAAATGAGCCAGATAAAACCGTTTTGTACAGTCACCCGCAACTTCACTCATGGCTATAGCAGCATCCTCATTACAAACATGGCCTACATCGCTTAGTATCCGACGCTTTACACTCCATGGATATCGACCCATGCGGAGCATACTTACATCATGATTGCTCTCAAAGATGTACACATCTGCATTTTTAATAATGCCCTTCATTCGATCACTTACATACCCCGTATCTGTAATTGTCACCAGTTTCTTACCATCCTGGTGAAATACATAAAACATCGGCTCTGCCGCATCGTGCGAAACACCAAAGGACTCTACATCAAGGTTGCCAAATGACTTAACGGTCTCCATTCCAAATTCAAATTTTAAATCTGTAGGAATTTCGCCAATTAACCCATCCATTGCTCTCCATGTGTTGGCATTTGCATAAATAGGCAGCTGATATTTACGAGCCATAATACCAAGCCCTTTTATATGGTCACTGTGCTCATGTGTCACAAAAATTCCTGATAAATCCTCAGGCCTTTTATCAATTTTATTTAATAGCTCGGTCATTTTTTTGCCGCTTAAACCAGCGTCCACTAAAAATGAATGCTCTCCTGATTCCACATAGAGTGAATTCCCCGTGCTTCCACTGGCTAGAACGCTAAATTTCATCGACATTCTTCCTCACTCCGTTACATTTCCTTCTTCTGTATTCAGCACTTGTCCTTCAATACCATTTACGAAATAATCCTCTTGCTTATTTACTGTAAAATGCCATGTTGGTACAAGGACAAGCACTTTTGATTCTGATACTTCTATTAAGGTATAAAAACCAAGCTCTCCCTTTGAAACTTCACTTCCAGATGACAAGTATCCTCCATTCAACAGACTTTCTACTGCTTGAATTGGCGGATTAATCTCTTGGTTTTCATTAAATTCCTCAATATCATCGAGGTGTGTTTGTATATACGAAATTACTTCATCATTTTCATTAAGCGTAAATATTAAGGCGCCGTTTTTATTATTAAAAAGTAAACGGCTTTTGTAGGTTTGATAATATGTTATTGTCCCATCTTCTTTACGCCAAAATTTATACTCATCTCCCGAATATACATTTTTGTTAATGAAGCTTTCCAGCTCAAAATATTTCCCTTCACCAGTACCAATTTTAATTGGTTTATCCAGCGTCGATCGAATGGTTCTTTTATTATCAATAATTAAGGTTTGATTTTTGAGGGTATTTAATTCCTCTTTACTGAATTCCTTAGGCTTAGCACTTATCGTCTTTTCACTTACTCTTTCCTGAGTTCCTACATGATACTTGATTCCCTCAGCCTTTAGCCTTTCTTCAATGGTTGAATCCGAATCCTTATTGATTTCAAGCTTTGCTGCCCTAAAATCCAGGAACTGATATAGGAGGAATACATCCAGAATTAGAAACACAACAATAAATAAACCTTTTGTTTTATTCCAATCCATCCATAAGTCCTCCTAAATCCTTTTCGGGAATCTCCATCCAGCTGCCACCATACTGATAGTACCAGACAGGTTTCAATTCCAAAAGAGTCGTGCCTGAATTATCATCATAAATTAGCTTATAGCCGACAGTCATATCCGTAAGTTTATTTGCATCATATTGTTTACCCATACCGTTTTTGAAGGACTTTAAAGCTTCATTTGCAGAAGGAAGAGTAACTGCGCTTTGATCCAAGGGCTCATCCACAAGATTAAAATAGGAACGTTCATATCTCTTCACATTTTGAGTTCCATATTCCAGGTGAATTTCAGTCATACCTTCCTCATTAAATACAGGAAGTCCATCAATATATAAACGGAAAGCGACTTCTCTGCTAAACTCATCTAATGACGCATACCGGTGGCGTGTATCCCAACCGGCATGAATATTGATAAATTCTATGCTGCTTTGCAATATATGAGTTTCCAGCTTTTTCTCATCTTTGGCACCGACAACAAGATTTTTGTATTCAATCATTGATGTCTTTGGGTTCTTTTTCATTATACTCAATCCATCGGTATAGATATCCCCTTCCTGCTTAACAGTGCTTGGTCTGATAAACAGAGCTTCCTTAAAGCTTTTCACATCAGTAGCTTTTGTTAGAAAATCATATTTACTTACTTTTATTTCGCCGGATGGAACCAGGATTGAGTTAGTTTCTGATAATTTCAGCTTTGTGTAGGGTTTTAGATTTTCAACCCTCGCGTACTCTTTTGTGAAGTCTTCAATCAAACTTTTATCAACGGATGCTTCAATGACTGTTTTCTTTTCACTAGAAACAAAGTAGATAGAATCATTATCGGTATGAATAATAACCCTGTCAAATTTAACATTTGGCAACTCATTATCTTCTATTTTTAAATAATTTTTATAAAAAGACAGCGGAACGATATCATTAAATATTAATTCAATGAATCCATCCTTCTCACTAAACTTATTGATAGCAGCAGTATTTTTATACTTTGATGATTGATCCTGAAAGTTAAACATATTCCATTTTTTTATGGAGTTGATTGCTTGTGTAATCATTTCCTCAGAGTAAGTTCCATAGGATAAATTACCTTTATGATAAATCATTTTTGTTGGCTTTACGACTTCATCGGGTTCAAGATTACTGAAGATTTTCTCCTGAACATAGTTTGTATTCTCCGTCTCGTTATAGGTTGGCTGATAAAACCAATATGACCAAGTCAAAAGGCCACTTATCAAAATGAGGGACACCAATAAGATATTTTTAAATCCTTCCCAGCTCATTCCCAATCATCCTCTTGTAATGTTTCATAAGGGAGAGTAAAGAAAATGGTTGTCCCCTTCCCTTCCTCACTAGAAGCCCAAATATGCCCCTTATGTGCTTCAATCATTTCCTTCGCTATCGCGAGACCTAAACCTGTACCGCCCATCTTTCTTGATCTGGCTTTATCTACACGGTAGAATCTTTCAAATATCTTAGCTACATTTTCTTTTGGAATACCCATTCCTTCATCTCTAATGCTAATTTCCACAAATTGTCCGATTACTTGCAGCTTAAAGGTAACTTGTCCACCCTCAGGTGAATACTTCAATGCATTCGAAATAATATTATCGAGTACTTGAGTAATTTTATCCTCATCTATTTCAACACCAATTGGCTCAGATGGGATTAAACGCTTAAAAGTTACATTTCGCGATTTAGACATTTCAAAACGATCGATAATTCGGTGGAAATAACGGCCAAAATCGACCCAGGTTGTAGAAAGCTTATAGTCTGTATTATCTAGCTTTGAAAGCTGCAAGAGATCATTGACCAATCTGATCATCCGCTCTGTTTCTGTTTGAGCTATATTCAGAAAACGCGGAGCAAGCTCTTTATCTTCCATAGCGCCATCTGCCAAAGCTTCAAGATAGCTTCTCATCGTTGTCAGCGGCGTTCTAAGCTCATGGGAAACATTCGCAACAAATTCTCTTCTCTCTTCATCGATCTTTTCTTGCTCGGTAATATCATGAAGAACGACAATTAACCCATTAATAAAACCTGTTTCTCTTTGAATAACAGAGAAATTCGCTCTTAAATAAAGCAGTTTCTTTTCATTGCTGTAATTAAGGATAATGGAATCTTTCTCACTCAATAATTGATCAAAAGTGAACGTGTCCTCTAATCCTAATACCTCTGTAATCGGCTTAGATAATGACGTTTCACGTGAAACTTTCAGCATTGATAGTGCTGTGTCGTTAATCAAAATGACTCGGCCTCTGCGATCTGTTGTTAGCACGCCATCTGTCATATTAGTCAATACAGAAGAGAGCTTCCTTTTCTCTGCATCAGTTGTCGCCTGTGCATCTTGTAGCTTTTTAGTTAAACTATTGAATGTAATAGCAAGCTGGCCAATTTCATCGTATCCATACACCTTAACTTTTCTCGAAAAGTTACCACGTGACATCGCTAAAGCTTGCTTACGCATGTCAGATATTGGCCTTGTAATGGTTTGTGCCAGCAATATTCCTAAAAAGGCTGTCACTGCAAGAGAAATAATCGTTCCCTTCGCCATTATCGTATTAATTTGTTTTAATTGGGAATAGACATTCTCTATTTTCGTATTCAGATATAAATTCCCTATAATTTGTCCATCACTCAAAATCGGTTCTGACCAAAGGAGAATTCTTTTTCCCGTCTGAGAATCGATTCTGATTTCTGTTTGGGGCGTTCCTTGGTTATTTGCCCTATCAACAAGCTTTTCAGTTGAACGGCTCCCTATTATATCTTGTTTCTCCGGATCAGATGTGCCAATAATTTTTGAATCCTGATCCATTACCCGTATTTCCGTTATATCCCCAGAGGAATATCCCTCCAATGTCGTCTTAATGTCTTCTATTAAGGTGGGATCTTCAACTTTGCGGGTTTCCGTTATTTCTTTTTCTAAACTATAGGAAAGAATCGTTACCCGCTCTTGAATAGAGCTCTTAAAATTCTCCAATAGCTGCTGTTCAAGTCCCTGTGCAAAATAAACTCCGATAATTTGCATGGCAACTAAAATAAGCAGCACATAAATTAGTACAAACTTAAAATAAATCGATTTAAAGAAACCAACTTTTCTCATAATTTTTACTCCTGTTCAGGATGACGGAGGTAGTACCCAACTCCTCTTCTTGTAACAATCCATGCAGGATGGCTTGGATTATCTTCTATTTTTTCACGTAAGCGTCGAACGGTTACATCAACTGTTCTGACATCTCCATAGTAATCATAGCCCCATACTGTCTGCAGAAGATGCTCCCTTGTCATTACCTGGCCTATATGTTTAGCGAGATAAAAGAGAAGCTCAAATTCCCTATGGGTTAATTCAATGGTGTCACCTCTTTTGGATACCATATAAGAATCAGGATGTATCACTAGATTGCCAATCGTAATTTCATTTGTTTCCTCGTTATCTTCCTGCTGATTTGCAGCATGTTTTTGCCTGCGTAAATTCGCTTTTACGCGCGCAATTAATTCACGAGTACTGAACGGCTTTGTCACATAATCGTCTGCGCCCAGTTCCAGGCCAAGCACTTTATCTATTTCGGAATCCTTTGCCGTCAGCATAATAATTGGCATATCATATTTCTTCCGCACTTCCCTGCATACTTCCATTCCGTCCTGTTGCGGTAGCATGATATCTAATAAAATCAAATCTGGCTGAAGTTCTTCTACCAGTTTAATGGCATCATTACCGTCATAGGCACAATACACATCAAATCCTTCTTTTTTCAAGTTAAACTGTAATATATCTGCAATAGGCTTTTCATCATCAACAACCAGTATCTTTTTATCCATCGTCTATTTCTCCCTTTTATATAATAAAATGTCTATATTAATGACATCTGCGAGTCACAATTTTGTTAAACTATCCTAATCTTACTTTACCATTTCTATTGAAACAGGTCATCTTTTTAAAATTTAATTCCAAATATATACAAGGGTGAATACCAAAAAGGATTAGACTGGTGTCTAACCCTCAAATTCTCTATGAAATATACTAGTACTAATGATTAATTTATTCAAAAAGCTGACAAACGTTTTCGTCTGTCAGCCAGTTATTTTTTATATACCGTATGGATTGCGGAGTATATTCGTTTGATTACGGTCCGGTCCTACAGAAAAGATTGATAATGGAATACCTGTTAACTGAGATACTCTTTCTAGATAAGTACGTGCATTTGCAGGCAGTTCAGACAATGTTTTCACACCCGTGATATCTTCTGTCCAGCCTGGCAGTTCTTCATAGATTGGTTCACATTCAGCCAATATTTTCAGACTCGCCGGGAACTCCTCCAATACTTTTCCATCGTGTCGATAAGCAACACAGATTTTTAATGTTTCAATACCTGTTAAAACATCGATAGAGTTAAGAGAAAGATCAGTGATTCCACTAACGCGGCGCGCATGGCGGACAACGACGCTATCGAACCAACCTACCCTTCGCGGACGTCCCGTAGTAGTACCATATTCTCTTCCTACCTCACGAATTTGATTACCAATTTCGTTATCAAGTTCGGTAGGGAATGGTCCATCTCCAACACGTGTCGTGTAGGCTTTACATACACCCACTACATGATTGATTTTTGATGGTCCAACTCCGGAACCGATTGTCACGCCGCCCGCAACTGGGTTGGAGGATGTAACGAATGGGTATGTTCCCTGATCGATATCAAGCATTACCCCTTGTGCTCCTTCAAATAAAACACGGCGTCCTTCATCCAAGGCGTCATTTAAAACAACAGAGGTATCACACACATATTGTTTAATTTGCTGTCCATATTCATAATATTCTTCAAAGAAATCATCCATCGTAAAGCCTTCAGTTTCATAAAAACGTTCCAGCATACGGTTTTTCTCTTCCAAGTTTCTTGTTAACTTCTCTTCAAATACTTCTTTATCTAATAAATCGGCAATCCTGATACCTATACGGGCTGCTTTATCCATATAAGCCGGGCCAATTCCCTTTTTAGTAGTACCTATTTTATTACTCCCTTTTCTCTCTTCCTCTACTTCATCAAGTTTCAGATGATAAGGAAGAATCACATGGGCTCTATTGCTGATACGTAAATTATCTGTGGTAATCCCACGATCGTGCAGATAAGTAAGCTCCTCAATAAGTGCTTTAGGGTCAACGACCATACCATTTCCAATTACCGATATCTTATCCTTATAGAATATGCCTGAGGGAATCAAATGAAGCTTATATGTTTCACCATTAAATTTTATTGTATGTCCCGCATTATTTCCACCTTGATATCTGGCAATTACTTCTGCGTTTTCTGAAAGGAAATCTGTAATCTTTCCTTTACCTTCGTCTCCCCATTGTGTACCTACTACTACGACTGAAGACATTCTTTACACCTCCACTAATTTACCAACATCTTGCACTTTGGCTTAACAAACAAATTAAGTGTATCAATTACATGAAGTAATTTCAAGGAATTCACGAACGTTTATATGAAAATAGTAAAATATGTTCGTGTATTGATGTAATAAAAATAAACCCACCTTTGTTTGGTGGGTCGGTCTATAAACTATTATGCTCCAGAAGGTATGGCATCATCCTGGAATCTTCTCTCTAAATTAACAAACTTATTGTATTCCTTCACAAATGCCAGTTGAACTGTTCCAACCGGGCCATTACGCTGTTTCGCAATGATAATTTCAATAACATTTTGGTTTTCTGTTTCTTTATCATAATAATCTTCCCTGTATAAGAAGGCTACAATATCAGCATCTTGCTCAATACTTCCTGACTCACGGATATCAGACATCATCGGACGCTTGTCCTGACGTTGCTCAACACCACGAGAGAGCTGGGAAAGAGCGATAACCGGAACTTCTAGCTCCCTTGCCAAGGCCTTAAGGGAACGGGAAATTTCTGATACTTCCTGTTGTCTGTTTTCTCCTGATCTGCCATTTCCCTGAATAAGCTGGAGATAGTCAATCAGGATCATGCCAAGTCCATGTTCTTGCTTTAAACGACGGCATTTTGAACGGATTTCACTAATTCGGACACCCGGAGTATCATCTATAAATATACCTGCATTTGATAAGCTTCCCATTGCCAGTGTTAATTTGCGCCAATCTTCGTCTGTCAGAGATCCTGTTCTAAGGTTTTGAGCATTTATATTACCTTCTGCGCAAAGCATACGCATGACCAATTGTTCTGCACCCATCTCCAAACTGAAAATCGCAACATTTTCATCCGTTTTTGTTGCAACGTTTTGGGCAATATTAAGTGCAAAGGCTGTTTTACCAACAGATGGACGGGCAGCAACGATAATTAAATCATTACGCTGAAAGCCTGCTGTCATGTGATCCAAGTCATTAAAGCCTGTAGGTATTCCAGTTACATCTCCTACGCGGTTATGAAGTAACTCAATATTGTCATAGGTCCGAACTAAAACATCTTTAATGTTGTGAAAGGCTCCGGCATTTTTTCGGGAGGCAACTTCCATAATGCTCTTTTCGGCTTCACCCAAGAGACTTTCTACTTCATCTTCACGTGAATACCCATCTTGTACAATGCCAGTTGCTGTATTAATTAATCTTCTAAGAACGGACTTTTCTTCAACAATTCGGGCATAATATTCTATATTGGCCGCGGTAGGTACTGATGACGCCAGTTCTGTTAAATAGGGAACTCCCCCTACCTCTTCAAGCTGCTTTGTTGCACTTAGTTCTTCTGTTACTGTGACTAAATCGACAGCCTTTCCTTTGTCGTTTAGCTTCAGCATAACCAGGAAGATTTTTTGGTGTGCACTTCTATAAAAATCCTCAGGTATCAAAATCTCAGAGGCAAGTATTAAAGAGGAAGGCACAAGAAAAATTGCTCCTAAAACCGCTTGTTCCGCCTCAACATTTTGTGGTGGAACCAAATCAGTAAAGAGCTCATTCATTCGGCAAACCCCCTTTATATATTTAAACGTAATTATATATTTTTATTAGCAATTAAAATGGATTGCTATTCTATTGTATATGGAAATGAAGAGAATAGGTACAGGAAATTATTTATTTTAACTTTCATTTGCATTAGTAACTTCTATCATACTAAAAAAAAGTGATGAAATCAGCTAACAAGCTTTTCATCACTTTTTTTAAGAAAATTATTTCCTGGGAAAATATTTTATTGTTCTTTCACATGAACATTTAAAGTAGCGGTTACCTCATGATGAAGCTTAACCGGAACTTTTGTGTAGCCGAGAGAGCGAATTGCGTCTTCTAATTCAATTTTACGTTTATCAATTTTATGCTTATGCTGTTTTTGTAATTCGTCAGCAATCTGTTTGCTGGTAATGGATCCAAAGATTCTGCCGCCCTCACCAGTCTTCGCTTTTAATTCAATTGTAAGCTTTTCTAATTGCTCTTTTAATTTTTTTGCATTTTCTAGTTCCTCAGCTGCAAGCTGTACTTCTTTATTTTTCTGATTTTCTAGTGTTTTCATATTGCTGCCGGTTGCTTCTACAGCTAATCCCTGTTTCAAAAGGAAATTATGTGCATACCCATCTGCAACATTTTTAATTTCACCTTTTTTTCCTTTTCCTTTAACATCTTTTAAAAATATTACTCTCATGTGTTTGTGCCTCCTTCATATAGCTCATCAATTGCATCTTTCAACATTTGCTCTGCTTTTTCCATTGAAATGTCATCCAGTTGAGTTGCCGCATTTGTAAGATGCCCTCCGCCACCCAAACGTTCCATAATAACCTGAACATTTATATCGCCAAGAGATCTTGCACTTATGCCAATGCTAGTTTCTGATTTTCGTGATAACACAAAGGATGCGATCACTTCATCCATTGCTAACAATGTGTCTGCAGCCTGGGCAATCAAAACCTGATCAGCAAATTCATTTAAATCACCATGAGCAATAGCAATCCCTTTATGATAAAAATAAACGTCCTCAATCAGCTTTGCGCGCTTTAGGTAAGTATCTACATCTTCCTTAAGAAGCTTTTGTACAAGGACTGTGTCTGCACCATGCCCTCTTAAAAAAGAAGCAGCATCGAAAGTTCTGGATCCTGTTCTAAATGTAAAGGATTTTGTATCCACTATAATACCAGCCAGCAAAGCAGTTGCTTCCAGCATACCTACCTTAACACGCTTTGGCTGGTATTCAATAAGCTCCGTTACTAACTCGGCTGTAGATGATGCATATGGCTCCATATAAACCAGGATAGAATTATCTATAAATTCCTCGCCACGCCTGTGATGATCAATCACCACGATTTTTTCAGCCCGGGAAACCAGTTTTTCCTCAATGACCATGCTTGGCTTATGAGTATCTACGATAACAAGTAATGTTTTATCGGTGATTAGCTCAACACCAATTTCAGGTGATATAAATCTGGAGTCCAACTCAGGCTTTTGCTTCACTTGAGATAGAAGTCGTTTAACACTTGAATCTAATTCACTTCTGTCTAGAATAATATATCCTTCACGGTTATTCATTTCGGCAATTTTTAATATCCCTAAGGACGAACCAATAGCATCCATATCGGGAAACTTATGTCCCATTACAATAACTTTATCACTATCGACTATCAAATCACGCAGTGCATGTGAAATTACCCGTGCGCGAACTCTAGTTCTTTTCTCCATAGGATTCGTTTTGCCACCATAAAATTTCACTTTTCCATTTGGGAGTTTAATGGCAACCTGATCTCCACCTCTACCCAGAGCCAGATCAAGACTTGATTGAGCAATGCTGCCCAATTCAGGTAATGCAGAAATTCCGCTCCCCACACCTATACTCAGTGTTAACGGAACATTTTGCTTGGCCGTTGTTTCCCGTACATCATCCAGTATGGAAAATTTCGTTTTTTCTAGGTGGTTAAGAATACTTTCGCTAAAAATAGCGATAAACCGATCCGAGGAAATTCTCTTTAAAAAGACTCCATATTCTTTAGCCCAATTATTTAATAGGGAGGTTACAAAGCTATTTAAGCTGCTTTTTCGCTGGTCGTCCATTCCTTGTGTCACATCGTCATAGTTATCTAGATAGATAATTCCAATGACAGTTCGCTCTTCTTCGTACATTTTTTCAATTTCTGTTTGCTCTGTAACATCGAAGAAATAAAGCAATCTTTCCTCCGGTTTATGGACTACTCGAAACTTACGATTATAAATTGCTACAATATCTTCGCTTTCCTCTCTTTTCACCAAAGGTATTAAGGGTTCTGCAACCTCAGAAATGTATTTTCCAACCAAAGTATCTTCCTGGAGACACTTAGCCATATATGGGTTGGTCCATTCAATTACATAATCCTCGTTGAAAAGCAGTATACCTATTGGCATTTCTAATAGAGCTTCTTCCCCCACTTTTTTTAATCGATAGGATAGAGTGGAAATATAGATTTCCGTTTCTTTTTGTATTCCATATTCAATTTTTAATATTAGAAAGAAGAGAATGCCAAAAAGCAAAGAAGCTACTATTGCAAATATCCAATTATAATAAGCAAGAACTCCGATGATTACTAAAGATACACCCAATAATGCGTAGATGGGATAACGGATCGCTTGCCTGTTTAAATAAGATGGCATAGATTCAGCTCCTAAATAATGTGGATCAATTTATGTATTACTTATCATTATACTTGATAAAACTCCATTATGACCAACAGAGCAATTAATTACCTGTTCAGAGGCGTATAATTAATACCCTTCATTAGTACCTATTTAAAACAATAAATACATACAAAGAATATTATAAAGCATAAATAAAATGATATCCAAAAAACAAGACATTACATTGAACCATAATGTTATATTGAAATAATATTTAAAAATAATGTAATTCGATGTCTGTAATTTTATTAATAATTCCTCATGTCAATACTGTTTCCTTAAATACAATTAAAAAACGGAAAGGATTCCCTTTCCGTTTTTATGTGTAAAATCTTATTTTTCCTCTGCTACGAATGGTAGAAGAGCCATAGTACGAGCACGTTTGATTGCAATAGTCAATCTACGTTGGTACTTAGCGCTTGTTCCAGTTACACGACGTGGAAGAATTTTTCCACGCTCAGAGATAAACTTTTTAAGAAGATCTACATCTTTATAGTCGATGTGCGTAATGCCGTTTGCTGTGAAATAACAAACCTTACGGCGTTTTGCACGTCCGCCTCTGCGTCCGCCTGCCATATTATTCACTCCCTTTCATTATAATTATATTCGTCCGTTCGAATTATCAATGTTAGAATGGAAGGTCATCATCCGAAATATCGATAGTTTGTCCATTACTACTGAATGGATCATCATCAATCTTCGTATAATTACTGTCCTTCCGTTGATTCTGGTTTTGGTTGCTATTTCCCTGGCCAAACGGATTGGTATCATGACCACCATATTGGCTTCCGCCGCTTTTTTCACCGGCAGATGAACCTTTAGGCTCTAGGAATTGTACGCTCTCTGCCAACACTTCTGTTACATAGACACGTTTTCCATCCTGACCTTCATAATTACGAGTTTGAATACGTCCATCAACTCCAGCAAGATTACCCTTTTTCAGATAATTAGCTGCATTTTCTGCCTGGCGTCGCCAAACAACACAGTTAATAAAATCTGTTTCCCGTTCACCTTGTTGGTTAGAAAATGGGCGATTCACTGCTAATGTGAAGGTTGAAACAGGAACACCATTCGGAGTATAGCGGAGATCAGGATCCTTCGTTAAACGACCTACCAAAATGACACGGTTTATCAACAGAATCAACTCCTAATATTAGAAAATTGTTCCACATGAAACAATTTATGTTCAATCAAAATTACTCTTCTTCTTTAACTACAATATGACGGATGATATCTTCGCTGATTTTAGCAAGACGGTCAAATTCTTGAACAGCCTCTGCAGTTTCAGCTTGGATTTTGTTGATCATGTAATATCCATCACGGAAATCATTGATTTCATAAGCAAGACGGCGTTTGCCCCATTCTTTTGTTTCAAGAACTTCAGCACCCTTGTCAGCTAAAATTGTGTTAAAACGCTCAACTAAAGCTTTTTTTCCATCTTCCTCAATGTTTGGACGGATGATATACATAACTTCGTATTTTGTCATCACTGTCACCTCCTTTTGGTCTAAACGGCCCTTATGGGCAAGGAGCAATTAATTACAATTACTCACAAGTTAAAAGTATAGCATACATATAAGAAGTTTGCAAATTGATAAAAAAGACCGATCATACTGACCGGTCCTCTTGTTTATACATTGAAACGGAAGTGAATAATGTCTCCGTCTTTTACTTCGTATTCTTTACCTTCTAATCTAACTTTACCCGCTTCTTTCGCAGCATTCATGGAACCAGCTGCCATCAGATCTTCATAAGAAACGATTTCTGCGCGAATAAATCCACGTTCAAAATCAGAGTGAATAATTCCAGCACACTGTGGCGCCTTCATCCCTTTACGGAAAGTCCAGGCACGTACTTCTTGAACACCTGCCGTGAAATATGTTGCCAAGCCCAACAATTGATAAGACGCTCGAATTAATTGATCCAACCCAGATTCTTCTATGCCTAGTTCTTCAAGGAACATCGCTTTTTCTTCGCCTTCAAGCTCTGCAATTTCCGATTCAATTTTGGCACAAATCACGATTACCTCAGCATTTTCCTTCGCTGCAAATTCACGAACCTGAGTCACGTAATCATTATCGGACGCATCTGCTACTTCATCTTCATCAACATTAGCAACATATAAAACTGGTTTAATCGTGAGAAGATGTAATCCTTTCACGATTTTGAGCTGTTCTTCCGTGAATTCAACTGCTCTGGCTGGTTTTTCAGCTTCAAATGCTTCTTTTAATAAGGAAAGAACTTCATACTCAACAACTGCTTCCTTATCTTTTTGTTTAGCTAATTTACCTACACGGTCAATTCTTTTCTCTACCGTTTCCATATCAGCGAGAATTAATTCGAGATTAATCGTTTCAATATCATCGATTGGATTAACCTTACCTGAAACGTGGGTAATATTTTCATCAGCAAAGCATCTTACTACATGGCAAATTGCATCTACCTGGCGAATATGGGAAAGGAATTTATTGCCTAAGCCTTCTCCTTTACTTGCCCCTTTTACAATTCCTGCGATATCGGTAAATTCAAAAGCAGTCGGTACTGTTTTCTTCGGTACTACAAGCTCTGTCAGCTTTTGCAATCTATGATCTGGTACCTCTACAATCCCTACATTAGGATCAATCGTACAAAATGGATAGTTAGCAGATTCTGCTCCAGCCTGTGTTATTGCATTAAAGAGAGTAGACTTCCCTACGTTAGGCAGACCTACTATTCCAGCTGTTAATGCCACATCATTCACTCCTTATGTGAAAACATATTAAATGTTATATAATCTATATGTGATAAACCTTTACCAATTATAGTGACAAGTCATCTAAAAGACAAGCCGCTATTATTTTTCAATTAGTATTTGAATTACACTTTATTATGATAGCATACAAGCTGTACATTAAGCTTTGAGATTATGCCTCGTGTTTCTGAAGTATCTTTTTCATCTTCCTAACAAAATCTTTACGGGGCAACATGACACTATGGTCACATCCTTCACATTTAATTCGGACGTCCATACCAAGTCTAATAATCTTCCAGCGGTTGATACCACATGGATGAGGCTTTTTCATTTCAACAACATCATTCAATCCAAAATCCTTATCATCCATAGTTTTTTAATCCTCCATTATTTAAACTTTTCCCTTTATATCCATGAATTATATCAGCATATGGCCAGACCTCCAATTAAAACCAACATCCAGAATAAACAGAAATCTACCTAGACTCCCGTTTCTCTAATTTCTTTCCTTTCATTTCATCATATAAGAATAACGTTTCACACTAAATTCGCTATAAAGAACCATTCACTATTATTACCTGGGTATATGAATTGAAACTAAATGTTTTTTTAATATAACTTATTCAAATCTACTAGGATCTAAATACCTATATAAATGAATAATGACAATGTTTCTTTATTCCTTATGCTTGGGTATACATATGATAAATCAATCTGTTTAAAAGAAACGTTAACCATTTTACTACATCTCAGCTTTGGAAGGAAAAAGTGTATATAAAAAGACAAGTATTTTCATCCTGATAACCGGATGGGAAGAATATAGGATTCGAAAGTCTGCAAAATATTCCAAAGTTCAGTGTATAAAATTCCTATATTTTCCGTATACTGATAGTACTTTTGCAGAGGAGTGGTAATTATGAACATGAGGCCTTCTTTTTTTGAACAACGCAATACAACAAATCGAATATCATATGAGGAAGAGAATGCCCACCATGTTATCTCTAGAGAATTACTCACAATCCTCCCTTCTCATAAAGTACGTCCTGTTGTCATTGTTTGTATCGGTACAGACCGTTCAACTGGTGATTCACTTGGTCCTTTAATTGGAACATTGTTAAGTGAGAAAACACTGCCCAATTTTTATATATATGGTACATTAGAGGATCCAATCCATGCTGTGAATTTACAAGAAAAACTTAATTATATTCATAGCATACATGAAAATCCATTTATTATTGGAATAGACGCTTGTCTTGGCAGAGTTAAAAGTGTTGGAATTATCCAGGTTGGTAAAGGCCCTGTAAAGCCTGGTGCCGGTGTAAATAAAGAATTGCCCAATGTGGGAGAAGCCCATATTACAGGAATCGTTAATGTTAGTGGATTTATGGAATACTTTGTGCTTCAAAATACTCGTTTAAATTTAGTCTTAAAAATGGCTAAAGCTATTACAAAAGGTATTTATTTAGCCGGTTTATCCTATAATCATGCCGCTTCCATAACTACAACATTTAATTGGAACTTCGAAGAAGAAAAGGTACATGACAATAATTTATAGAGAAAAATAAAAAACCATATAAATGGTTTTTTATTTTTCTAAAATTTCAAGGAGTCTCTCTAAATCCTCATTGGAGAAAAATTCTATTTCTATCTTCCCACGCTTATTATTCTGTTTAATATTAACTGTTGTACCGAAACGTTCTCTTAATTGATTTTCTCTTTCCTGAATAAATATATCCTTAGCAGGGACTTTTTTTGTTTCACGTGGAACACTTTCATTCAAACCTTGAATGATCCCCTCTAATTGCCTAACATTAAGATTTTCCTTAATTACTTTATCAGCCAGAGGTTTAATATCTTTTTTTGATTTCAGGCTTAACAATGCTCTTCCATGTCCCATTGATAATTTTCCTTGAGAAATATAATCCTGAATCAATGCAGGCAATGATAACAATCGAATATGATTGGCTATATGAGGTCGGCTTTTCCCCATTCTTTTCGCCAATTCTTCTTGAGTGATATCAAGGTTTCTCAATAATGACTGATAAGCAGCACCCTCCTCTACTGGATTTAAATCTTCTCTTTGAAGATTTTCCAATAAAGCAAGTTCCATCATTTGTCGATCATCAAATTCACGAACTACAGCAGGCACAGTTTTCATTTTTGCTTCTTTAGCAGCACGAAAGCGCCTTTCTCCAGCCACTATTTCATAGCCTTTAATACTGCTTTTCCGTACAATCAGAGGCTGTAAAATTCCATGTTGAAGAATTGAGTTCTTTAATTCTTCAATAGCTTCAGGCTGAAAAGATTTCCTTGGTTGATATGGATTTGGCCGCAAATTTTTAATCGCAATCTCTTGTACCACTTCTTCTTTGCTGACTTCCATGTTAGCAATAAGGGCATCAAGACCTTTCCCCAATCCCTTACCCATTTGCAACCACTTCCTTTGCCAAATCTAAATATACTTCCGCTCCACGTGACTTTGGATCATAAATAATAATCGGCTCACCATGGCTTGGTGCTTCACTTAAACGTACGGTACGTGGAATGATCGTTTTATATACTTTATCCTGAAAGTACTTCTTAACCTCATCTATGACTTGTATACCCAGGTTTGTCCGGGCATCAAGCATGGTTAATAATACTCCCTCTATTTTTAAATCATGGTTTAAATGTTTCTGGACTAATCTAACCGTATTAAGTAATTGACTGAGGCCTTCAAGGGCGTAGTATTCACATTGCACAGGTATAAGCACAGCATCAGATGCTGTAAGGGAATTTAGAGTTAATAAACCTAAAGATGGAGGGCAATCAATAATAATATAATCATACTCATTAACGACTGCTTCTAACGCTCTTTTCAAGCGTACTTCTCTGGATATGGTAGGAACCAATTCTATTTCAGCACCTGCAAGTTGAATAGTAGCCGGTATGACATCTAGGTTTTCAACTTTCGTTGCCTTAATAACATCAGCAACATCCACATCATCAATAAGTACATCATAAATGCATTGTTCAACATCAGCCTTCTCTATCCCTACTCCACTGGTCGCATTTCCTTGTGGATCAACATCGACTAGCAAAACTTTCTTTCCTATGTACGCCAAGCAGGCCCCCAAATTAACTGAGGTTGTTGTTTTACCAACTCCTCCTTTTTGGTTTGCAATAGATATTACTTTTCCCATGTTGTCACCTGCCTCACTTTACATTCAGACTTATAACGTTTCTATTTTAACATGTTTCTATTTTTCAAAGTTCATATATTTAAAATTATCACACAGAAAGTATCGATTTTTGTAAAAAGTTTTGATTATATAAAAAAAACTGGCAACCTATCGGATTGCCAAGTTATCAATTAATCAAACTATTATTTCCTCTTTTTCGGAATACGGATTGTAATTTGATAAAAATCATCAAACTCTGTTTCCTCTGAGTCTAAGTTAATTCCATTATCCTTAACCATGCTCATTGATTGACGGATAGTATTTACCGCTATGCGCATATCCTTACTGAATGCTTTTCGGATGGCACGAGGCTTTTTGTCTTCATCAGCTGAAAGCAGTTTGTTGACTCGTTCCTCTGTCTGCTTCACATTCAGTCCTTTATCAATAATTTCTTCGACAAGCTTCGCCTGTTTTTCAGGATCTTTTAATGGGATTAAGGAGCGTGCATGTCTTTCTGTGATTGCCTTTTGCATGACCGCATTCTGAACCACCTGCGGCAATTTAAGTAAACGGATTTTATTGGCAACCGTAGATTGTCCTATTCCAAGCCTGTTTGCAAGACCTTCCTGGGTCAATTGATGCAGTTCAATTAATTTACTGTATGCCACAGCTTCTTCAATAGGAGATAATTCCTCACGTTGAAGGTTCTCTATTAAAGCAACAGATGCTGTTTCAGTGTCTGAGAGATTATTAATAATGGCAGGAATTTTATCCCAACCCAATTTACTTATGGCTCGGTATCGACGTTCACCGGCAATTATTTCAAATTGTCCATCATGGATTTCTCTGACAACAATGGGTTGAATAATTCCATGCGTTTCTATAGTCAGAGCAAGTTCTTCAATTTTCTCATCATCAAAAATACTTCTTGGTTGAAAACGATTTGGTACAATTGAAGAAATAGGTAATTTATGGATTTCGTCATGGTTTATTTCTTCTTTTTCCGTCTCAATTTCCGATTCCCTGTCAACATTTTGTTCTTTATCTCCAAGTCCAAAAAAACGTGAAAAAGGATGTTTTGTCATCCCTACACCAC
Source organism: Pradoshia sp. D12 (assembly GCF_008935075.1). Classification (NCBI taxonomy): domain Bacteria; kingdom Bacillati; phylum Bacillota; class Bacilli; order Caryophanales; family Bacillaceae; genus Pradoshia; species Pradoshia sp. D12. The sequence continues at coordinate 3,926,883 of NZ_CP044545.1, forward strand.
CTTTAAAAAACTTCCAACTAGCTTAATCATTGGCAAAAATCATATTTAAATAAGTTCAGATTGTCTCATTTTTTGGTAATAACTATCTTTATTATACCGTTTTTTAGAATATCCGTCTCAATAAAGTTTACTCTAATGGCTGCTTATTTGGTGTTCCCGGTTTTCGTGGATATTTTTTTGGCGTTTCTTTTACTTTATCTATTAAGATAATATGACGTTTGCTGTCTTCCTTTGGCAGTTGGAAATAAAAGTCCTGATCCATTTTACCACCTAAAATTGTCAACGCCTTTTTCCCTGCCAATACTTCATCATCAGCACCGGCACCTTTTAAAGCGATAAATTTGCCTCCTTTTTTTACTAATGGAAGGCATAACTCGCTTAAAACCGATAATCTGGCAACTGCTCTAGCCGTAACATAATCATATTGTTCCCGGTGTGCTGCTAATTTACCAAATGTTTCTGCACGATCATGATATAAATTGACATCCTGTAAACCCAGCTCATCTGTTAAGGTTTTTAAAAAGGTAATCCGCTTATTTAAAGAATCTACAATAGACAATTTTATTGATGGAAAGCAAATCTTTAGTGGTATACTGGGAAACCCTGCTCCCGCTCCAACATCACATAAAGAAAGATCCTGATTAAAATCAATAAAGAAAGATGGTGAGATGGAATCATAGAAATGTTTCAAATAAACCTCTTCTTTATCCGTAATAGCTGTCAGATTTACTTTTTCATTCCATTCTACCAAAAGCTTAAAATACGTTTCGAATTGGTCAAGCTGAGATGGAGAAAGAACAATTCCCTTCTCCTCTAATGCATGTTTAAATTCTGATATGTTCATTTATTTACCTCTTAATTTTGGGGTATTTTTGCAATTTTCCCTTGTTCAATATAAACGAGCAAGATAGAAATATCAGCTGGGTTAACACCTGATATACGTGAAGCTTGGGCCATAGATAATGGACGAACCTGTTTTAATTTCTGACGTGCTTCAGAAGCAAGCCCTGTAATAGCGTCATAATCAATTAAATCAGGGATTCTTTTGTTTTCCATTTTCTTCAGCTTTTCTACTTGCTGAATCGACTTTTCAATATAACCCTCATATTTAACCTGTATTTCCACCTGCTCTGCTACATCCTCAGGAACTTCACTCTCTGCAGGAATTAATTGACTGATATGTTTGTACGATAATTCTGTCCTTCTAAGCAGGTCATTGCCGCGAATGCCATCCTTTAGTTCACTGCTTCCCCATTCTCTTAAATAAGATTGGGTAGTTTCATTTGGTTTAATGATGGTAGCAGCCAGCCTTTCGATTTCATTCTGAATAGCTTGCTTTTTAGTCAAGAAGCGTTCATAACGGTCCTCACTGATCAATCCAATGCGATGGCCTATTTCTGTTAATCTCAGGTCTGCATTATCATGTCTCAGCAATAAACGATATTCAGCACGGGATGTAAGCAATCTATAAGGCTCATTCGTTCCCTTCGTAACCAGGTCATCAATCAGAACCCCAATATAGGCATCCGAACGGCTCAGAATAATCTCCTCTTCATTCAGAGCTCTGCGGCCTGCATTGATCCCAGCCATTAGCCCCTGTCCAGCAGCTTCTTCATAACCTGATGTACCATTAATTTGGCCAGCAGTATATAAATTTTTAATATTTTTTGTTTCTAATGTCGGCCAGAGCTGTGTTGGTACGATAGCATCATACTCAATTGCATAGCCAGCCCGCATCATCTGTACATTTTCGAGCCCCGGTATGGTTGCCAGGATTTCCTTTTGAACATCTTCCGGCAAACTTGTTGAAAGCCCTTGTACATATACTTCATTCGTGTCTCTGCCTTCCGGTTCAAGGAAGATTTGATGGCGTGGCTTATCATTAAAACGAACTACTTTATCTTCTATTGATGGACAGTAACGCGGTCCAGTACCCTTAATCATTCCAGAATACATAGGAGAGCGATGTAAATTATTATCGATAATCGTATGTGTTCCTTCATTTGTGTATGTCAGCCAACATGGCAACTGATCCGTAATATAGGTCGTTGTCTCATAGGAAAATGCCCTTGGTACATCGTCCCCAGGTTGTATTTCAGTTTTATTGTAATCAATTGTATCACCGTTCACTCTTGGCGGTGTACCTGTTTTAAAACGGACTAAATCTAATCCAAGCTCTTCAAGGTGTTCAGATAGCTTGATGGATGGTTGTTGATTATTTGGACCGCTGGAGTATTTTAATTCTCCTAAAATAATTTCTCCGCGTAAAAAAGTCCCTGTTGTAATAACAACTGCTTTTGAATGATAGATAGCCCCTGTCTGTGTAATAACGCCCTTACATTCCCCATCCTCAATAAGTAAGCGATCAACCATCCCTTGCATGAGGGTTAGATTCTTTTCATTTTCGAGCGTTTTTTTCATTTCGTTCTGATAGGCGAATTTATCTGCCTGTGCTCTTAACGCACGCACAGCCGGACCCTTACCTGTATTGAGCATTCTCATTTGAATATGGGTCTTATCAATATTTTTACCCATTTCTCCACCAAGAGCATCAATCTCTCTGACTACGATCCCTTTTGCAGGACCACCAACTGATGGATTACAGGGCATAAATGCAACCATATCCAAATTAATTGTTAATACAAGTGTTTTAGCCCCTTGTCTGGCAGCAGCAAGACCTGCTTCACTCCCCGCATGACCTGCTCCTATTACTATTACATCATATTCACCAGCATGATATGCCATTGTTTTACCTCCTTATTTCCCAAGACAAAACTGCGAAAACAACTGATTGATTAAACTCTCATGGACACTTTCTCCAATAACTTCCCCTAATAGTTCCCATGACTTTGTTAAATCGATTTGAACCAGATCAATTGGTACACCGGCATTAATGCCATCCAGTGCATCATCAATTGCCTGTTTTGCTTTATTCAAAAGGGCTATATGACGTGAATTAGATACATATGTCGCATCGCCGGAATTTAAATTTCCCTCAAAGAAAAGTCCAGAAATAGCTTCCTCTAAGTCATCTACACCTTTATCCTCTTTTAGCGATGTTAAAATAATCGAATAGTTCTTTGCAACAGCTTTAACTTTATCAATTTCAAGCTTTCCAGGAAGATCTGTTTTGTTAATAAGCACAATGACATCCATCCCATTGACAGCTTCAAACAAACGTTGGTCTTCTTCTGTAAATTCTTCTGCATGATTTAGCACAAGAAGTATTAAATCTGCTTTCTTTAATACCTCTCTGGAACGTTCCACTCCGATACGCTCTACTATATCTTCTGTTTCACGTATTCCGGCAGTATCCACCAAACGAAGCGGTACTCCCCTTACATTAACATATTCTTCAATGACATCCCTTGTGGTTCCTGGAATATCTGTAACAATTGCTTTATTTTCCTGTACCAAACTATTTAATAAGGAAGACTTTCCTACGTTAGGTCTGCCGACAATTACGGTTGAAATACCTTCTCTTAAAATTTTCCCCTGATGACTGGTTTGTAGTAATTTTTCAATTTCCCCACTGACATATTCACAGCGTTCCTTAAATAAGTGGTGAGTCATTTCCTCCACATCATCATATTCAGGGTAATCTATATTAACCTCCACCTGAGCTAGTGTTTCAAGGATATCCTGGCGCAATTTCTTTATCAATCTTGACAGTTTACCTTCAACTTGCCCTAAAGCTACATTCATCGCTTTATCTGTCTTCGCTCTGATTAAATCCATTACAGCTTCCGCTTGAGACAAATCAATTCTTCCATTTAAAAACGCCCGTTTTGTAAACTCTCCAGGCTCGGCTAAAGTAGCTCCCTGTCTTAAGATAAGCTGAAGTACTCTATTCACGGAAACTAAACCGCCATGGCAATTAATTTCGACGATATCTTCACGAGTAAATGTATTTGGAGCTTTTAAAACGGTCACCATTACTTCTTCTATAATGGTATTCGTTTTAGGATCTATGATATTTCCATAGTGTATCGTATGACTTGGCACATCAGTCAATCTCTTCCCTTTAGGGCTCCGATAAACAGAGTCTGCGATACTTATTGCCTCATCTCCGCTTATACGAACAATTCCGATTGCTCCCTCTCCCATCGGAGTTGATATCGCAGCAATTGTATCAAAATCCATGACCTATACTCCTTTCATAACAAAATTAAAAATCTATAATAATCGACACATACCATTTGTACCCGCCGCTCTTATCCACAACCACTAAAATGCAGTACGTATAATTTTAACTTATCCACATGTGAATAACAAGAATCTAAGCACAATCTTCCTTTTAGATATAAATTATTCAGCTAAATTGTGAACTCTGTTCTTATATTTTTTTCACCTTATATCTACTTTGCCCTAATACACTCGTTTAGATATCAGAAAGTGCAGTTCTTTTAATTATTAAAAGCCGATAAATTCAATCAATTATAACTGGAAGCATTCAAAAAAAAATCTCCGAAATCATTCGGAGATTTTGTTCACGCTATTTATTTGGCGAAATCACGATATGACGATGTGGTTCAGTACCAGCAGAGTACGTTTTAACTTTTTTATTATTCATCAGCGCCGTATGAATCACTTTTCTTTCAAATGATGGCATGGGCTCCAATGAAACTTCTTTTTTTGTATAGATAGCTTTATTAGCCATTTTTTCCGAAAGATTAACTAAAGCTTCATTTCTTCGGCTCCGGTAATCCTCTGCATCGAGCATGATCGTTAGATATTGGGTAGAGTTCTTATTTACTACAAGCTGAGTCAGGTATTGAAGGGAATTTAATGTTTGTCCCCTTTTTCCAATCAGCATGGCTATTTTCTCACCAGATAACTCAAATGTAACAACTTTGCCTTCTTGCTTATGATGAACATGTACCTCTGCACCCATTTTTTCTGCTACATTCTCGATGAATTGTTTTGCTTCTGCTAACGGATCATGCTTTACAGTCACCTTCACGATAGCCGGTCTTGAGCCAAACAGGCCTAAAAAACCTTTTTTCCCTTCATCTACAACTTGGATTTCAGTCTTTTCCTTCGTTGTATTTAATTCCTTAAGAGCAGATTCAACAGCTTCATTAACTGTTTGGGCTGTAGCGGTTACTTGTTTCACTTTTTCTTACCTCCGGCTTTTACATTTGATTTATCGGCTTTTGCTTGCTTTAAATCAGGCCCTTTAATGAAGTAAGTTTGGGCAATCGAGAAAATATTACCAACAACCCAATATAAAGATAGTGCTGCCGGGAAGTTAATTGCGAACACAATAATCATAATCGGCATAATATATAGCATCATTTGCATAGTTGGATTATCATCCTGTCCAACCATGGATATTTTTTGTTGAATAAAGGTTGTTGCACCTGCAATTAGCGGAAGGATAAAGTATGGATCCTTGTCGCCTAAATCAAACCATAGGAAACTATGATTAGCAATTTCAGTTGTTCTCATAATTGCGTGATAGAACGCAATCAAAATCGGCATTTGAACAAAAATCGGCAAACATCCTGCCAATGGGTTTACCCCATGTTTTTGGAACAAAGCCATTGTTTCCTGCTGCAGTTTTTGTTGAGTTTCAGCATCCTTAGAGCTGTATTTCTCTTTCAATCTATTCATTTCCGGTTGAATAGCCTGCATCGCTTTTGTACTTTTAATTTGTTTAATCATCAATGGTAAAATCAATAATCTAACCAAAATTGTGACCAGAATAATCGATATTCCATATTTATTACCTAATAACTCAGCCATTTTGATTATCAGCCAGGAAAGCGGATAAACAAAGTATTGATTCCAGATACCAGTACTTTCTGAATCTATTGGTTGATTGACTTCACTACATCCTGATAGAACAGCAATGAGAAAAACAACCGAACCAAAGAGAAGCATATGTTTCTTCTTCAAGCCTTATTTCCTCCTAACTACTTAAGAGGCATTAATACCTCTTATATGCCAATGAATGTATTTTAACATCTTTTAGATGTCTACGCCTAAATGTTTTAGGCTTTTTTATAACAGAAAACCTACACTACATTTTTCTCAAGACGCCAGCACGCTTTAATACATGGATTAGACTCGCTTTCGATTCATGGAAGTCCATTTCTGAGGTCGGTTTTCTTGCAACAATGATGTAATCATTCCCCTTCATGATTCGATCATCAAGCTCTAAAAAGGATTGCCTTACATAACGTTTAACACGGTTCCGTGTCACTGCATTGCCAATTTTCTTACTCACTGAAAGACCCAGACGAAAGTTTGTCTGTTCCTTCTTTAATACGTAAATAACAAATTGCCTGTTCGCAAAAGATTTACCTTTTTTAAATACTTCCTGGAAATCCTGATTCTTTTTAATCCTGCGCTCTTTGTTCATATATCCACCTGCACCTAACACATACGTTCAACTTTTAAATGGGTTTCGATTTATTTCTAATCCCATTATATTTCCATTGTACATCATTAACAAATTTACGCATTATTAAAACGCCAATCTGTATATAACTTTGATCTATTTCTCATCTTAATCATTAAAAAACGCTATAAGCTTAAAAAAAGACCACTGAAATGGTCAGTGGTCTAGGCAGATAATACTTTTCTTCCTTTACGACGACGAGCTGCAAGAACACGACGTCCGTTTTTTGTGCTCATGCGGGCACGGAACCCATGAACTTTGCTGTGTTTACGTTTATTTGGTTGGTACGTTCTTTTCATATTAGTACACCTCCCTGAGGATTACAGTTAAAGACAGTCTTTACAATTATATAGATGGTGATACGTAATTGTCAACTTATACTTTCAAACATTAAAAACTACCTTCTGATTTACAAATAAATAAATTTATATGGATCGCTTAAATTTCATTTTTAAAATTTACCTTGTTCTCTATGGATAGGTTGTGGATAATTAAATTATCACTATTTAACAATCCACACCCCTTTTCGACAGGTTTTGCACAAACCCACTTCTTGTGGAAAACTTTCATCCCCATTCACTGAGTCTTGTGGATAAATAACAAAAAACGTTGCAACTCAAGCAAATTTTTGATATCATATTTTTTGTTTTCATTCTTAATAACTTATCCACATAAATAATTATCCACAGATTGTTAATAAGCTGTGGATAGGATTTTACACAGGAGCGTATAACTTTGTCCACAGGAAGTGGATATTGTCGAAAACCTATATTCCCCATAATGTTCCTTATACATTGTTTTTTATATTTATACATTTCCTATTTATATTGTTTTAATTCAAGTTTATTGTGGTTTGGCTGT